>NZ_JBHWUI010000157.1:0-18872 GCF_042737525.1 Kitasatospora sp. NPDC059973
CAACGGATGAACCGTTGCCCGGGCCGCCGCGCTCGCCGCCGAGGTCACCCCTCGGTCGCGTCCGGGATCCACGACCCGTGCAGCCCGGCGCTCACCCGCTGCGGCAGGTGGACGGTGGCGACCCGGTCCAGGCCGGAGGCGTCCAGGACCAGCAGCTGGGACGCGTCCTGCTTGAGGTCGGAGACGACCGTCAGCAGGTAGCCGTCGTCCTCGCGGGTGGCACCGTCGGCGGGCACGAAGACCGCCTCGCTCGGCAGCCGGGCGTCGCCGACCTGGTGGATCCGCCGGGCGCCGGTGGTGCGGTCGTACTTGACGACGCCGTAGCCGCCGAAGCCCTGCTCGTCGGGGAAGGAGATGGCGTACTGGTAGCGGTTCTCGGCGCCGAGGTACCGCTCGTTGAGGGTCGGGAACTCCACCGCGAGGTCGTCGATGATCTGCTCGTCGACCGTACCGGCGGCCAGGTCGACCACCCAGCGGCGGGTGAGCGAGCGGGCCACCGGCTCGGTGCCGCGCCCGGGCGCGCCCACCCACCAGTTCCAGGAGAGCCGGAAGCCCTCGCGGTCCACCGTGGGACCCTCCAGGACGACGCGGCCCCGGCCGTCCTCGTAGGCGTTGCCGACGTGCAGCATGTTGCCCGGCTCGATGGAGAACCAGCGGACGTGGCGGGCCCCGTCGGCGCCGCGCGGCATGATGCCGATGCGGGAGAGCTGGGTGTCGCTCCAGCTGTAGGGGATGCCGGAGTGCTCGGCGGGGTCGAAGGTGACGTTGCCCTCGACGAAGACCACATGGCCGCTGGTGAGCGCGAAGTCGTGCTTGAGGGCGGCACTCGCGCCCGGGACCTCGGCGGTGTGGACGATCTCGCCCTTGGCGTCGGCGACGTGGTACGTCAGGAACGGCGGGAACGGCGAGGAGCCGAAGAAGTGGAGTTCCCCGGTGACCGGGTCCTCCTTGGGGTGCGCGGTCATCGCGGAGGTCAGCTTGCCGCCGAAGTCGTAGGCGCCCACGGTGTCGAGCTCCGGGGTGAGCTCGAAGGGCAGGTTGGCCTCGCAGAGCGCGAGGAGGCGCCCGGCGTGCTCGATGATGTGGGTGCCGGCGGCGCTGGCGGTCAGGTCCGGGCCGTGCTCCGTCAGGTAGGGGGCACCGTCCAGGGCGGGGGTCCGCACCCAGCGGTTGCGGTACCACTCGGCGCGGCCGTCCCGCAGCCGGATGCCGTGCACCATGCCGCTGCCCTTGAACCAGTGGGTGGGGGTGACGCCGGGCTTGGGGTTGTGGCCGTTGCGGAGCAGCCGGCCGGTCAGCTCGGGCGGCAGGTGGCCCTCCACGGTCAGGCCGGTGGCGGTGACCTCGTCGACGACGGGGGTGAAGTGACCGGTCAGGTAGGGCTTCTCGGTGCTCATGGCGGGGTTCCTTCTCGGTGGTGACGGGTGGTCGGGGGCTGTGCGGTGGTCAGCGACCGGTCAGCGGGAGCGGGACGGCCGTGGCCGCCGGGGCGCGGACCGGGCGGCGGGCCAGGTACCCGGCGAGCGCCGCGCTGACGGCGAGGACGAGGGCGGAGACGAGGAAGGCGGCCCGGTACCCGCTGGTGAGGGCTGCCGCGTGCGACGCGTGGCCGGCGGCGCCGGCGGTGACCGAACCGGCCAGGGTGGCCAGGGCGGCGAGGCCGATCGCGCCGCCGACCTGTCGGGTGGTGTTGACCAGGCCGCCGGCCAGGCCCGCGTCCTGCGGCGGGACGCCGTCCACGGCGAGCGCGGTGAGCTGGACGAAGGCGACGCTCAGACCGAGGCCGACCAGGACGCTCGGGCCGAGGATGTCGGCGAGGTAGCTTCCGTCCGCATCGATCCGTGACAGCCACAGCAGCCCGGCGGCCTCGGTGAGCAGCGCCGCGGTGACGGTCGCGGTGGCGCCGAGCCGCCGGGCGATCCGGGGCGCCAGCGACGCACCGATCATATTGGCTGCCGCGAGCGGGAGTTGGCCCGCGCCGGTGGCCAGTGGCCCGGATCCGAGCACCTGTTGCTGGTAGAGCGGCAGGAAGAAGAAGAGCGCGATCCACACCGATCCCAGCAGCGCCATCAGCAGGTTGCCCGCGGCGACCCGGCCGGTGGTGAGCAGTCGGCGCGGCACCAGCGCGTCGGGGCGGCCGCGTTCGACCACGACGAAGGCCGCGAACAGCGCCGCGGCCGCGCCGAGCGCGCCCAGCACCCGGGTGTCCGTCCAGCCGGCGCCGCGTGCGGTGGTCAGGCCCCAGACGAGACAGGTCAGCGAGAGGGTGACGGTGGCGGTGCCCAGCAGGTCGAACCGCCCGGTCCGCGCGCCGGTCTCCGGCGGCACGAGCACCGCCACGGCGGCCAGGACCAGCGCCGTGCCGAGCGCGACCGAGTGGAAGATCCAGGGCCAGCCCCAGGCCTGGGTGAGGACACCGCCCAGCAGGACGCCGCCCGCTCCCCCCGCGCCGGAGACCGCGCCCCACACGCCCAGCGCCCGGCCGCGCCCGGGTCCGGAGCGGAACTGGCCCATCGCCAGGGCGAGCGCGGCCGGCGCGATCGCGGCGGCGGCGAGGCCCTGCGCCGCGCGGGCGGCGATCAGTACGCCCGGGGTGCCGGCCAGGCCGGCCGCCAGCGAGGCCGCCACGAACAGCCCGAGGCCGGACATCAGCACCCGGCGGCGGCCGAGGAGGTCGCCCGCCCGGCCGCCGGCCAGGAGCAGCGCCCCGAAGGCCAGGCCGTAGGCGTTGACCACCCAGGTGGTCCCGCCGTCCGACAGGCCGACGCCGGTGCGGATCTGCGGGAGGGCCACGTTCACGATCGAGGTGGCGAGCATGACGGTGAACTGGGCCGCCGCGAGCGCCGCGAGGGCGGCTCCCGGCCGGGTGGCCCGGGGTCCGGCCCGGTCGGTGTGCGTGTGTGCATCGGTCATGGGCACAGACTCGTGCGGAGCGTTGTCCACTCTCCAGGGCCGGCGGGGACGGGGACTGTTCACTCCTGTCCACCGCTGTCCACCCAGCCGCGGATGGCGGCCCGGCCGCGTCCGCGCCCTCGGAGCAGCCGCTACCCGGCCGTCGCTCCGGCAGCGGACGTGCCCGTGCCCCGGTCCGCGACCCGGGCCCGGCGGATGCCCCAGCCCACGAGCACCGCGGCCACGGCGGTCAGCACGAGACCGGCGCAGCCGACCGCGTCCAGGAACTCCCCGGTCCGGTGGGCGTCCCGGTCCGGGGCGGTGAGGTCACCGGTGACGAGCGCCGCGAGAACGGTGCCGCCGACGGCGACGCCGACCGCGGCGGCGACCTCACCGGCGCTGTCCACCAGCGCCGCACCGACCGTCGTCCGGTTCCGGGGGAGGCCGCGCATCACGTTGGTCCCGGCGACGACCCCGACCACGCGCATGCCGGCCGCGGCGAGGGCGAGCGCGACGGCGACCCACGGGTACCCGAAGCGGCCCAGCAGCCCGTAGACGGCCAGTCCGCACACCACCGCTCCGGCGCTCAGCCAGGCGGCCCGGTCGAGACCCGCGCGCTTGATCAGCGGGCCGACGAGGGCGCCGCCGGCGATGAGGACGACGACCTGCGGCAGCATCCCGAGCGCCGCCCGCGCCGGCGTCCAGCCCAGGTCGAGCTGCAGGTGCAGCGTCACCAGGTAGCCGAGCCCGGCGGTCGCCAGTCCGGCCGCGCCCTTGAAGGCCAGGCCGCTCGACACCAGCGGGCGGGCGACCAGTTCGAGGTCGAGGAGCGGGTGGCGGGCCGACCGCTCGCGGACCACGAAGAGGACCGCCGCCGCGGCCGCCACCGCCGAGGTCAGCCACGGAAGGGGCGAGCGGGCACCCAGCTCGACGAAGAGCGTCGGTGCGACCAGCGCCAGCACGACCGTCGCCGTGCCGAGCAGCGCGCCGGCGGCGTCGACCGGGTCGCGGTGCAGCTCGTCCGCCCGGTCCGCGGGGATGCCGCGCCGGATGCCGAGGTACGCGAGCGCGGCGATCGGCACGTTGACCAGCAGCAGGGTCTGCCACGGGGCGACGGCGAGGACGAGACCGCCCGCCGTGGGTCCGACCGCGAGCCCGACCAGCCCCACCGTCGAGATGAGCGTCGTCGCACGGACGCGCAGGCCGTCCTCGTCGAACAGACGGAACGCCAGGGCGAGCGAGCCCGGCGTCGTCATCGCGGCCGCGATCCCCATCGCCGAGCGGACGGCGATCAGCTGCTCCACCGTGGTGACGAACGCGGTGGCCAGGCTCGCCGCACCGAGCAGCACCAGCCCGACCAGCATGACCCTGCGCCGGCCGACCCGGTCGGCCAGCGCCCCGAGGGCGAGCATGAGCCCGCCGAACACCACGGCGTACGCACTGGTGACCCACTGCAGGGCCGTCGCCGAGGCGGACAGCTCGCGCCCGATGGTGGGCAGGGCGACGTTGAGGACCGAGTTGTCGAGCATCTCGAAGAGGAACACGGCGGAGAGCCCGGCGAGGGCGGTCCAGGCCTCGCGGAGGGAGCGCGGCGAGCGGGAACGTCCGGCGGGGGCAGCGAGGCTCTCGGCGGCTTCACGGGGGCGTTCGGCGGGGGCAGCAGGGCTCTCGGCGGCTTCACGGGGACGGCGGGTGGGCACGGCGCACTCCTTCGAGGTGAAGAAGTGGCGGCTCGTCGGAGACCGCGTATGCGCGCGAGTGGCTCGCGTTTTTACTCCCGGTGCCGCCACCGTAGCACGCGGCCCGGCGCCCCCGGCATGCTCGTCCGGCGCCCCGGGAGGCGGTCGGTCAGGTCAGCGCGAGCAGGCTGACGGCGACGGCCGCGGCCGCCAGCCCGGCGAGTTGCAGGCGGTGGATCCGTTCGGCGAGCACGGCCCGGGCGAGCAGGACGGTGCCGGCCGGGTAGAGGGCGGTGATGACGGCGACGACGGCGAGGTCGCCGCTGCGGGCGGCGAGCAGGAACAGCAGGTTCGCCAGGGAGTCCAGCACGCCCGCGGCCGCCGACATCCCGTACGCGGGCCGTTCGCCGCCCAGCCGCCGGTACAGCAGGCCGGCCGCGGTCAGGGTGGCGGCCGAGGAGACGGCCCGGCCGGTGAGCAGCGGTGCCAACCCGCTGTCGGAGGGCGCCTGGTGCAGGCAGATCAGCTGCAGGGCGATGGCCGCGCCCGCGCCGAACGCGAGCAGCAGGGCGCCGCGCGAGGGCCGGGCCGGGCCCTCGCTCCCGGCGCTCACCAGGACGACCGCGACCAGCGCGAGCGGCAGGCCGACCAGCCCGGCCGCGGAGAGCCGCTCCCCCTGCACCAGGCCGACCGCGACCGGCAGCACGGCGGACACCAGCGCGGTCACCGGCGACAGCACGCTCATCGGGCCGATCGCCAGGGTCCGGTAGAGCAGCACGAACGCGGCGGCCGAGGCGATGCCGGAGGCGGCGCCCCAGCCCACGGCGGCGGCGCTGAACGAGGCGCCGAGGAAGGGCCACAGCAGGAGTTCGACCGCCAGGCTGGCGGGGGCCGCGATCATCACGGTGCGCAGCACATGGGCCTTGCGGGCGCCCATACCGCCCAGGAAGTCGGCGCAGCCGTAGGCGAGTGAACTGCACAGGGCCAGCAGCAGAGCGGTCACAGCACGTCCTTCGATGCCCGTCGTCAATCAGTGGAACGACTTCACGGTACAACAGAATGACCAGGATGGGTTACCGGAACGACCGCAGGGTACATTTGAGTGGACCGAGGGACGAGGAGTGGTAATCGGTGGTCGAGACGGCGGCGGCTCTGCGAACGGTGGCGCGCAACGTGAGGGCGGCCCGGCTGCGGGCCGGCCTCTCCCTGGAGGAACTCGGCCGCCGCGCCCAGGTCAGCAAGGGCGCCCTGGTAGGCCTGGAACGAGCACAGGGCAACCCCAACCTCGCCACCCTGGTGCGGCTGGCCGACACCCTCGGGATCTCGGTGTCCGCCCTCATGCAGGGCCCGCCCGAGGGACGGGTCCGCGTCGTGGCGGCCGACGCGGTCGCCCCGCTGTGGACCGGCGAGCACGGCGGCTCCGCCCGGCTCATGCTGACCACCTCGGGCCCGGCCCCCGTCGAGGTCTGGCGCTGGCACCTCGAACCCGGCGAGGACTACCCCAGCCACCCCCACCAGGCCGGCGTCGTGGAGACCGTCAGCGTCACCGCGGGCCGGATGACCCTGGTCGTCGACGGCACCGAGCACACCGTCGAGGCCGGCCAGACCGCCACCTTCGACGGCGACGCCCCCCACACCTACCGCGCCTCGGACACCGGCCCCTGCGACCTGATCATGACCGTCCACCTCCCCCCGGGCCCCACCCCGCCCGCCGGCGTGACCGTGTGAACCGGGGCACTCACCGGGACGCGGTACGGCGGTTCGCTCTGGCCGGGGCGCCCGCCTGTCACGTGGCCGTCGGCTGCGGGCTCATCGCACGCTCGTACAGCGCCTCCCGCGCCCGCTTGAGCAGTTCGGCGGCCTTCTTCCGCGACGCCTCCTCCGCCTTGTCGAGCGCGCTCGGGTAGTCCGCGGACATCTCCGAGCCCGCGCTGTAGTCGACGGTGACCGTCAGACGGAGATTGCCGTCGCAGAAGGCCGACCTGAAGGCCAGTTGGTCGACCGGCCCCGGGATCGTGTCGGTGAGCGGGTGCCGGACCGACGACTGGTAGCCCTCCTGGCCGAGCCCCCCGCCGTCGGTCGTCTCGAACTTCCGGGTCTCGGTCGGCTTGGGTCCGCCGAGCGGGGACTTCGCGATGTCCGCCTCGACCTCCAGCCAGTGGCAGCCGCGGGCCGCCTCGAAGACCGTCGCGTCGACACTCACCCGCCAGTCCTCGGTCGCCGGACCGCCGACGTAGCCGCAGCTGAGCGACTTGGACGGGTCGCTCGCGATCCCGGCGCTCGTCACCGGTATGGAACTCCTCAGCTGCCCCGGCAGGCCGGGATCGCCCAGCACGGCGCAGAGGTCGCCGACCGTGCGGTACCAACCGACCTGCTTGGCCTTGCTCTCACTGCTGCCGCCCCCGCCGCCGCACGCGGTGAGGAGAACGAGGCCGGCGGCCCCAAGGGCGGCCGCGCCGGTACGGGAGACTGGGTTTCGACTCGTCATCGCGCCAGGTTAGAGCCCCCGTCGGAGTCGCGGGCCGGAAACGTCAGCGAAACCGTCAGGCAGCGGGACACACAGCCGGGGAGGACCGGGACGGTGCCCCCACGCGAGGGCCTCCCGCGCGGTTTGCCGGATCGGCAACAGAACTGGCCCACCTGGTGGGCGGCGGGCGAGCGTTGGGGCATGACCGACGACATCGCAGCAACCTCGCCCGCGGGCGAGTACCTCGGGGACCCCGCCGTGCGGGCCGAGTGGGACGGCCGGTACGCCGACCGGCAGCAACTGTGGAGCGGCCGCCCCAACGGCGCGCTCGTGGCCGAGGTCGAAGGGCTCGCCCCCGGGCGGGTGCTGGACGTCGGCTGCGGCGAGGGCGCGGACGCCGTCTGGCTGGCGCGCGGAGGGTGGGACGTGACCGCGCTGGAGGTCTCCGGCGTGGCGCTGGAGCGGGCGGCCGGGCACGCCCGGGACGCCGGCGTGACCGTTCGCTGGGTGCACGCGGAGTTGGTCGGGGCGGCGCTCCCGCCGGCCTCCTTCGACCTGGTCTCCGCGCAGTACCCGGCCCTGCTGCGCACCCCTGGTGCCGCGGCCGAGCGGGCGCTGCTCGCGGCCGTCGCGCCCGGCGGCGTGCTCCTGCTCGTGCACCACGCGGGCATGGACACCCGGGAGGCACAGGCGGGCGAGTTCGACCCCGCCGACTACGTGTGGCCCGCGACGGTCACCGAGCTCCTCGACGAGGACTGGCGGGTCGAGGTGGACGAGCAGCGGCCGCGCGTGGCACCGGAGGGCGGCGCCGGCGCCCACCACACCGACGACCTGGTGCTCCGCGCCCGCCGGCTGCGCTGAGCCCGTCGCGGCACCTCGCGCCGTCGCCCCCGGGCCCACCCGCACCCGGGGGCGACCTCCCGGCCACTCGGCGTTCCCATGCCTCACACCCTGCTGGCAGTGCCTGGGGCACCTGCCACACCCCGACCCGCCACCCCGACCGGCCACCCCGACCGGGCCGAATTCCGCATCTGACGACACGGCCCGAACCGCCCTTTAGGTGTGATCCACGCCACAGGGGGAGGCGTTGGCCCCGATCCCGGACTGCCGTAGTTTGGGCCCACACCTACCTGTGAATGAATCGACGCCCCGTCGATTCAGTGCCGGATAAGGCATTCCCCACCGCACAGGCAGCAGGCGACGATTCGGTCCGGCCGCCGGACAGGGCCGGGAACTGCGAGGCCACGGAATCATCAGGCCTCTTCCCGACCCCGCGCTCCGCTCGCGGAGGAGGAATTCACCATGACGTCAGAGAACAGCCGCCGAGGCCTGCTGACGGTGCTCTCCCGGATCGGCCAGGGCTCCCGGGTGGTGCTGACCCACGACGTGGCGCAGCGCGACAACCTGCGGGCCGGCCGCTACGACGGCGTCGTCGCGGTGGTCGAGAAGCTGAAGGGGCATCCGCTGTTCGCCCACATCACCCTCACCCGCTCCGAGCGCTCCCCGATCGCGGCGCTGGTCACGGAGATGCTGGAGCACCCGGAGCCCTGAGCGGGGCCCACGCCCTCCCCCGTCCGTCGCCGCGCGCCGCGCCGCGATCCGACAAAGCCCCTTTCGGGCAAGGCTGTTGGTTCCCTCCACCGGCCTCCGCCTGAAAGGATGTCGGTATGACCCACCACCCCGCGGAGACCCGCTACACGTCCATGTCCTACCGGCGGGCCGGCCGCAGCGGCGTGCTGCTCCCCGCCGTGTCGCTCGGCCTGTGGCACAACTTCGGCGACACCCAGCCGCTGGAGGTGCAGCGCGCGGTGCTGCGCCGGGCCTTCGACCGCGGTGTCACGCACTTCGACCTGGCGAACAACTACGGCCCGCCGTACGGCAGCGCGGAGCGCAACTTCGGCCTTCTCTTCGCCCAGGACTTCAAGCCGTACCGGGACGAGCTGTTCATCGCGTCGAAGGCGGGCTACGACATGTGGCCGGGCCCGTACGGCGTCGGCGGGTCGCGCAAGTACCTGCTGGCGAGCCTGGACCAGTCGCTGGAGCGGATGGGCCTGGACTACGTCGACGTCTTCTACTCGCACCGCTACGACCCCGCGACGCCGCTGGAGGAGACGATGGGGGCGCTCGACCGGGCGGTGCGCTCCGGCCGGGCCCTGTACGCGGCGGTCTCCAACTACCCGGCCGCGCAGCACCGCGAGGCCGTGGAGATCCTGCGCGACCTGGGCACCCCGATGCTGATGAACCAGGTCCGGTACTCGATCCTGGACCGCGCCGCCGCCGAGGACGGGCTGCTGGACGCGGTCGGCGAGACGCGGACGAGTCTGATCGCGTTCTCCCCGCTGGCGCAGGGCCTGCTGACGGACCGCTACCTGTCCGGCGAGGTGCCGGCCGGCTCGCGGATGTCGGTCGGCCGCTTCCTCCGCGCGGAGGCGCTGACCGGGGAGAAGCTGGAGCAGCTGCGCTCGCTGAACAAGATCGCCGAGCGGCGCGGCCAGACCCTGGCCCAGCTGGCGCTGTCCTGGGTGCTGCGGGACGAGCGGGTGGTCTCGGTGATCATCGGCGCGTCCAGCACCGCCCAGCTCGACCAGAACCTCGACGCGCTCGACGGCGGTCCGTTGACCGCCGAGGAGCTCGCCGAGATCGACCGGCTCAGTCGCTGACGCCCGCCGCCGACCGCCGGCGGTGCCGGGCGGCCGGCCGTCGGCCCCGCACCCGCGAGCCCCTTCGCCGGCCCCGCCGTACCGCGCCCCGCCGTACCGCTCTCCGCCGTCCCGCTCTCCCCCGGGCCGCCGCCCGCCGTGCTCTTCGCCGCGGGAACGGCCGGATTCGCCGTCGGGCCGGGCGAGGCCTCCGAGGTGGTGGCACGGGCACCGAGACCGTACCCGGCCGGGGTGCCTCCCGGCCCTCCTGCTGGATGGCCGCCGTACCGCCGACCAGCGCGGCGGCCGAGAGCGCCAGGCTCCACCACGGGACGCGGCGCGAGCGCCGGCCTGGGCCAGAGCTGTCCCGGGCCGGTGACAGGGCCGGCCGTTCGGCGCGGGCCACGGTGCGGGCTCGTTCGAGGACGACCGTGGGTTCGTCGTCGCCCCCGTACATCGCCCCCGGCTGCGACGGGCAACCCCCGACGGAACAGGAGGGACAGGACGGTGCGGGTGCCCCGGGCGGCGGGGAGGACGGCCCGTCCGCGCCGCCCTGCCGGGCGGCCGGGTACCGGCAGGTCCGGACCGCGACGGCGCGGGCGCGGCGGACGTCCGCGGAGCCGTCCTGGGGCGCGGTCCCGGCGGCAACCGCCGAGGACGGCAGTTCCCGCTGTCCGGCGGCCCGCACCACGGCCCGCAGGATCTCCCACCGGCACTCCTCGGGCAGCGACAACAGCGCGTCCGCGGCCGCCCGTTCGCCCGGCTGGGGCAGCCGGCCGCGGGGCTCGAAGGCGGTCCAGGACGCTGAGGGCTCTCTCACTGTTCTCCTTGCGCGCGGCTCGGCAGGCGACCGTCCACCTGCACCGGTTGTGAGGGTTGGAGGGCCGTCGCCCCCGACCGTCCCGGGGGGTTACCGAAGCGTTACCGCCGGCTTTCGGATCGGGCGGCCGGGCGCGACCGGTCCGGATCCGGGATCGCCCGGGGAATCCCCGGCTGAGCCGCGGGGCTTGCCACCTGGCCGCGCGTGCCGTCCGCCCCGGCACCGGCCGCACGTCACAAGCTGGTCTCGACCCCGCCGCACCCTTGACGTGGTTTCCGAAACAGAGGTGTCATATCCCCATCGCGTTCGGAAGTGTTTGTTTCTGGCAGTCTACGTTCGATTGACTGGCCAAGGCGGGGCTCCCGGCCTCAAACCACCACCTGGTCGGCGCACCGCCGCACTTCACCGCTCGCATTCCACCAGCATGTACACGACTGCCCGACTCCCTCGCACCCGTTCCGTCCCCGCGGCTGGTGCGCCCTCGAAGGAGCTCCCCCATATGTTCCGTCCCACCAGCCGCGCCGCCGCCGCAGCCGGCCTCCTCCTCACGCTGGGCCTGGCCACCGCCTGTTCGACCGGTCAGGAGTCCGTGAAGTCGGGCGACGCCTCGGTGGCGCCGGTCTCCGGGAAGATCTCGATCACCTACCTGCAGAAGCAGGGCGACCAGGAGTACTTCGTCGGGGAGGCGGCGGGCGCGAAGGCGAAGGCCGCGGAGCTGGGGGTCGACCTGAAGGTCGTCAACCTCGGCAACGACGCGAACAAGACCATCAGCGAGGTGCAGTCCGCGGTCGCGCAGAAGACCAACGGTGTGATCATCGTGGTGCCGGACCCGGCGGTGGGGCCGCAGGTCGTGCAGACTGCGCGGGACGCCAAGGTGGCGCTGCTGACCTCGGACGACCAGATCTGCGCCAGCGGTCCGGACCCGGCGGCCTGCTCGAAGGACGACCTGGTGTCGCGGATCGGGTTCTCCGGGCTGCAGATGGGCGGCGAGGTCGGCAAGCGGGCCGGTGAGGAGTTCAAGAAGGCGGGCTGGAACCCGGCGGAGACCCGGGTGATCTCGGCCTGGAAGCAGGACGTGACGGTCTGCGGTGACCGGGTGAAGGGCGCGAAGGAGGCGTTCGCGGCCGCCGTGCCCGGGGTGCAGAACATCGACGTGGCGACGGACAACACGCCGACCGGCGCGCAGGACAAGATCGCGGCGACGGTGACGGCCAACCCGGGTGTGAAGAACTGGGTGCTGTGGGGCTGCAACGACGAGAACGTGCAGGGCGGGGTGACGGCGCTGCAGAACGCGGGCATCTCGGCGGACCACGTGATCGGGGTGGGTCTGGGCGCGTACCTGGCGTGCAAGGACTGGAGCGGCGGCAAGCCGACCGGGATGAAGGCCGCGCTGTTCATCAACGGCAAGGACGTCGGCGCGCTGGCCGTGCAGACCATGTACGACAAGCTCAAGAACAGCAAGGACTTCCCGAAGGAGGCCTTCGCGCCCACCACCATGGTCGACGCCACGACCTGGCAGAGCGCCGGAGTCACCTGCAGCTGACCCCGTTCGGGCCGCATCCCCCGGCCTGCCACGGCGTTCCCCGGCCCGGCTCCTGCACCGCCGGGCCGGGGACGCCCCCGCCGGCCGGACCGCCCGAAGCTCCACCCCCCCACCCGGTCCGCCACCGACCGCGTCCCACCGGCCGCGGACCGTCCCGACCCTCCCGCACGACCTCAAGGTGACCCCGATGAGCCCAGCCCCTGCCGTGAACCCGGAACCCCGCCCGCCCACTGCCCAGCCCGCCGCCGGGAGCGTCGGTGTCCATCAGGTCACCAAGCGGTTCGGTGCGGTCCAGGCCCTCGGTGGCGTGACCCTCGACTTCCCCGCCGGTCAGGTGACCGCGTTGATGGGGGAGAACGGGGCGGGCAAGTCGACCCTGCTGAAGATCCTGACCGGTGACCACCAGCCGACCGAGGGCCACGTCGTCCTCGACGGCCGCCCGCTGGCCCTGTCCTCGCCGACCGACGCCCGCCGCGCCGGGATCCGGATCATCCCCCAGGAACCCGAGATCATCCCGCACGTCTCGGTCGCCGAGAACGTCTACGCCGGCTCCCTGCCCCGCAGGGCCGGCCGCCGCCTGGACCGCGCCGAACTGCGCCGGCGCATCACCGCCGACCTCGACCGCCTCGGCTTCGCCGGCGTCCTGGACCCCGACCTCCTCGGCTCCCGACTGACCCCCGCCCAGCGCCAACTCGTCGAGATCCTGCGCGCCCTGACCGGCGACGCCAAGGTCATCGCCTTCGACGAACCCACCTCCTCGCTCTCCGAGCACGAGGTCGACGCCCTGTTCGCCCTCATCCGCCGCCTGCGCGACCAGGGCGTCGCCGTCATCTACGTCTCCCACCGCATGCAGGAGATCTTCCAACTCGCCGACCGCATCGCCGTCCTGCGCGACGGCGCCCTCGCCGGCGTCCAGGACGCCGCCACCACCACCGAGGGCGAACTCGTCCGCCTCATGGTCGGCCGCGACCTCAGCAGCATGTTCTCCCGCCAGGACGTCGCCACCGACCGCGTCGTCCTCGACGTCCGGAACGTCACCACCGACGCCGTCCACGACATCACCCTGCGCGTCCACGCCGGCGAAGTCCTCGGCCTGGCCGGCCTGATCGGCGCCGGACGCTCCGAACTCGCCCTCGCCCTCGCCGGCGACCTGCCCATCCACTCCGGCACCGTCACCCTCGACGGCGAGCGCCTGCCCTCCGGCAACCCCGGCGCCGTCATCCGCGCCGGCCTCGGCCTGGCCCCCGAGGAACGCAAGGCCCAGGCCCTGTTCCTGCAGCGCTCCATCCGCGACAACACCTCCCTCGTCGTCCTGGAACGCCTGCGCCGCCTGCGCTTCGTACGCCGGAGCGCCGAACGCGAACTCGCCCAGCACTACACCGACCGCCTGCGCGTACGCACCCCCTCCATCGAGCACGAGGTCCGCAAACTCTCCGGCGGCAACCAGCAGAAGGTCGTCCTCGCCCGCTGGCTCGCCCGCAAGCCCAAGGTCCTCATCCTCGACGAACCCACCCGCGGCATCGACGTCGGCGCCAAGGCCGAGATCTACCAGATCATCGCCGACCTCGCCCAGGAAGGCATCGCCGTCCTGGTCATCTCCTCCGAACTCCCCGAAGTCCTCGGCCTCGCCGACCGGATCGTCGTCATGCAGAACGGCCGCATCACCGGCGAACTCCCCCGCGCCCGGGCCACTGAGGAAGCCATCCTCGCCCTCGCCATGGCCGACGACATCACCCACGACAAGCCGACCACCGCCCCCACGACGACGACCGCCCCTGGAGCCCGCGCATGAGCACCACCACCGCCCGGCCGACCGCCGAGAACGGCGCACCGAACCGGCCCACCAAGAACCGCGCCTCGCTCCTGGCCTCCATCGGCGGTCAGAACCTGAGCCTGATCGGCGCCCTCGTCCTGGTCCTGGCCCTGTTCGGCATCCTGAACGACAACTTCCTCAGCATCACCAACATGCAGGTCATCGCCGAGGCCGCCACCATCACCGGCCTCCTCGCCGTCGTCCAGACCGTCGTCATCATCTGCGGCGGCCTCGACATCTCCGTCGGCTCCCAGGTCGGCATCGCCTCCGTCGTCTCCGCCATGGCCTTCACCTCCGCCGGCTCCAACGCCCTCGCCGGCATCGCCGCCGCCATCGGCATCGGCATCGCCGTCGGCATCCTCAACGGCGTCATCATCGTCTACGGCCGCGTCAACCCCACCATCGCCACCCTCGCCGGCCTCGCCGCCTACAAGGGCATCGCCCAACTCGTCTCCAACGGCCGCGCCCAGGGCTACGTCCTCAACAACGACCTCTTCGTCTTCCTCGGACGCGGCAAGATCGCCGGCCTGCCCGTCATGGTCTGGCTCCTCATCGTCGTCGCCACCACCGTCCACCTCCTCCTCAAGTACACCGACATCGGCCGCAACATCTACGCCATCGGCGGCAACGACACCGCCGCCCGCCTCGCCGGCATCAACATCAACAAATACCTCGTCTCCGTCTACGCCCTCATCGGCATCGTCGCCGCCCTCGCCGGCATCCTCCTCACCGCCCGCACCGGCTCCGGCCAACCCACCTCCGGCAGCGAAGGCCTCGAACTCAAGGCCATCACCGCCGCCGCCCTCGGCGGCTGCGCCCTCAAGGGCGGCAAGGGCGGCATCGGCGGCACCCTCCTCGCCGTCGCCCTCCTCGGCTGCCTCGAGAACGGCCTCACCGTCGAAGGCATCAACTCCTTCTGGCAGAACGTCGCCCAAGGCGCCCTCCTCGTCGCCGCCGTCGTCATCCAGCAACGCCGGAGCGGCGAACGCGCCATCGGCCTCCCCGCCTAGACGCCGGGCCCGGACCTCCGGACCTCCGGACCGATCGGCCCGGAGGCCGTGCCGGGTCAGCGACTTCCGCACCCGCCCGGCCGGCGGCGCCCGTTCGACGAACGGACCGCTCCGGTCGCGCCCGTGGGGAACGGCGAGGGCCGCCGAGGGTCGGCCCGCTCGCCACAGACTGCCGGTGGTACCCGACTGGACCGGGTGCCACCGGCGGTTCCGTACCGGCCGGGTGGCTTCCGGCGCACCGCCGGGCCCGCCCCGGAACCGCATTCGACGGAGCCGTCCTCGACGGGACCGTCTCGATCGAGCCGTATCCGATCCGCCCGAGGGAGCTGACCACAGTATGGTGATGCCCGATCAGGGGCTGCTCGCCCAGCAGCGCCGCGCCCTCATCCTGGAGGCGGTCCGGCGCGACGGCGCCGTGCGGGTGTCCGACCTGTCCGTCGCGTTCGGCGTCTCCGACATGACGATCCGCCGCGACCTCGACGCCCTGGCGCGGTCCGGGGCGGTGGAGAAGGTGCACGGCGGCGCGGTCACCGCCGGCACCGCCCAGGAGCTCGGCTTCGAGGTGAAGTCCGCCCTCGAATCGGCGGCCAAGGCCACCATCGCCCAGGCGACCGCCGCCCTGGTCGAACCCGGCACGGTGGTGGCCCTCAGCGGCGGTTCCACCACGCACGCCGTGGCGACCCAGCTGCTGAACGTCCCGGACCTGACCATCCTCACCAACTCGCTGCCGATCGAGCGCCTGGTGCGCGGCGCGACGGACACCGCCCAGCGACCGCCCGTCGTGCTCCTGACCGGCGGCAGTGCGACCCCCTCCGAGGCCCTCGTCGGGCCCATCACCGACCAGGCCATCGCCTCGCTCCACGTCGACCTGCTGATCCTCGGCACCCACGGGGTCACCGAGAACGAGGGGCTCACCAGCCCCAATCTCGCCGAGGCCCAGGCCAACCGGATGTTCATCTCGCGCGCCCGCCGCGTCGCGGTGGCGGCGGACCACACCAAGTGGGGTGTCACGGGGCTCAGCACCTTCGCCGACCTGGACCAGATCGGCTGGTTCGTCACCGACGACGGGATGCCGCCGCAGGCCCGTGCCGTCCTCGCGGAGCGGGTCGGCAAGCTGATCATCACCACCCCCGGCGCCGTCCCGGAGACCGTCGGCAGGAAGCCCGGCCCGCTCCTGCGGGGGCCGCGGCCGCCGGAGTGACCGTGGCGGACCGGCGGCGACACGGGCTGTCGGTCCTCGGGAACGGGTCGGTCCTCGGGAACCGGTCGCCCCTCGGGAACGGGTCGGTCCTCGGGGATGGGTCAGTCCTTGGGGACGGGCGCGACGACGAGTTCGCCGACCGTGTCCGCCAGCACCGCGCGGGCCTGGCCGGAGATTCCGTCGTCGGTCACGAAGGAGTCCACGTCGGCCAGCGTGGCGAAGGAACTCAGCGCCACCACGCCCCACTTGGTGTGGTCCGCGACCACGGCCACCCGGCGCGCGGCGGCCACCAGGGCCCGGTTGGTCTCGGCCTCGGCGAGGTTGGGGGTGGTGAGCCCGGCCTGCTCGGAGACCCCGTGCGTGCCGAGGATCAGCAGGTCCATGTGGAGGCTGCGGATCGCCTGGTCGGCCAGCGGGCCGACCAGCGCCGCCGAGCGGGTCGGGCTGCCGCCGGTGACCAGCAGGGTCGGCGCCGCGTCGCCCAGCTCCCGGCGGGCGGTGCGCAGCAGCTCGGCGACGGGCAGGGAGTTGGTGACGACGGTCAGGCGGGGGACGGTGAGCAGGCGCGAGGCGACGGCGAAGGACGTGGTGCCGGCGGAGAGCGCGACGACGGTGCCGGGCTCGACCAGGGCGGCGGCCGCGTCCGCGAGGGCCGCCTTGGCCGCGGACTCCCGGGTGGACTTCGCCTCGAAGCCGGGTTCGTCGGTGGTCGCGGTCGGTCCGGTCACGGCGACGGCGCCGCCGTGGACCTTCTCCACTCCGCCGCTGCGGGCGAGCGCGTCGAGGTCCCGGCGGATGGTCATGTCCGAGACGCCGAGCTCCTCCACCAGGTCGGCGACCCGGACGGCGCCGTCCCTGCGGACGTACTCCAGGATGAGCGCCCGACGCTGCTGCGCCAGCATGCCCTGCTCCGCCACGACGCTCCCCGTTCCGGTCCCTGTCCCGCCCACGGCCGCGCGCCTGTGCGCCGTCGGCCGGGTCTGCCGGCCACCAACGTAGCGCAGGGGAGAACAGGATCGAACGGCGGAGCACCTCCTTCCGGTCGTGTCCGGGGGCTCGCCCGCCCGTTGCTGGTGGAACGTGTTGACCTGGCCGCCTCCGGCCCGCGGCTGCGGCGAACCGCGGCCCGGACGCGTCCTGGGGGCGGCCGCCGGGCGCGCCCGGCGCGGCCCGCGTGCCCCCTCGGGCACCGTCGCGACCCGCGAAACCGCCTGGACCCAGCCGCTTCCCCGGCGCCCACCGGGCCCTGCGGCACCGGCTCGTCGGGCCCCGCGTGTCCGTCCTGGCGCGGCCGTCGCCCGCCGTGCCAGGCTCCCGGTAGGCTCCCGAGTCACCACCGTTGCTTTTTGCTCATTTATGTTTGATTATGTGGTGCCACAGTCCGTTGGCGGAGCGAGGCACTCGCCGCCCGGGACCCCCGCCGAGAGGAAGCCGTGATCAGGACGACCAGCAAGCTCGCCGACGGGCGCGAGCTGATCTATTTCGACAGTGACGTGCCCGCCCACCGCGGCACCGCCGACCTCCGCCCCCTGGAGGCCCCGGCCAACCGCTCGGAGATCCGCCGCGACGCGGTGACCGGCGCCTGGGTGACCGTCGCCGCCCACCGCCAGGCCCGGACGTACCAGCCGCCGGCCGACGAATGTCCGCTCTGCCCGTCCCGCGACGGCCGGTTCAGCGAGATCCCCGACGCCGACTACCAGGTCGCCGTCTTCGAGAACCGCTTCCCCTCGCTCGCCGCGGACAGCCCCGCCCCCGAGGGCGCCGCCGGCGACCCGCTGCGCACCGCCCTGGCCGGCACCGGTCGCTGCGAGGTCGTCTGCTTCACCTCCGACCACCAGTCGTCCTTCGCCGACCTGGACGAGGCGCACGCCCGGCTGGTCCTGGACGCCTGGACCGACCGCACCGCCGAGCTCTCCGCACTGCCGGGCGTCGAGCAGGTCTACTGCTTCGAGAACCGCGGCGCCGAGATCGGCGTCACGCTCGCCCACCCGCACGGCCAGATCTACGCCTTCCCCTTCGCCACCCCGCGCACCGCCCGGATGGTGGAGCAGGCCGCGAAGCACCGGGCCACCACCGGCCGCAACCTCTTCGAGGACCTGCTCGACGCCGAACGCGGCGACCCCCGGCGCACCGTCCTCACCGGCCGGCACTGGACCGCCTTCGTGCCGTTCGCCGCCCGCTGGCCCTACGAGGTGCACCTCTACCCCAACCGCCGGGTCGGCGACCTCACCCAGCTCACCGAGGCCGAGCGCGCCGAGTTCCCCGGCGTCTACCTGGAGCTGCTGCGCCGCTTCGACCGGCTGTTCACCGCGCCCGGCGCCGACGGGCCCGCCGCGCCGACCCCGTACATCTCCGCCTGGCACCAGGCCCCCGCCAGCAACGGCGCGGAGCTCGCCCTGCACCTGGAGCTGTTCACCGTCCGGCGGACCGCCGACAAGCTCAAGTACCTGGCCGGCGTGGAGTCCGGCATGGACGCCTTCGTCAACGACGTGTCGCCCGAGACGGCCGCCGAGCGGCTGCGCGAGGTGGCGTCATGAGCGCCGCCCGCAAGTACCTGGTCACGGGTGGCGCCGGCTATGTCGGCAGCGTGGTCGCCGCCCACCTGCTGGAGGCGGGACACCAGGTGACCGTCCTGGACGACCTCTCCACCGGCTTCCGCGAGGGTGTGCCGGCCGGCGCCGAGTTCGTGCGGGGGCGGATCCAGGAGGCGGGCGAGGTCCTCGACGCCTCCTTCGACGGGGTGCTGCACTTCGCGGCCTCCTCGCAGGTCGGCGAGTCGGTCGCGGACCCGGAGAAGTACTGGCGCAA
>NZ_JBHWUI010000158.1:0-18864 GCF_042737525.1 Kitasatospora sp. NPDC059973
CGGCCTCTCGGCATAACCCCCGGCCCGCCCGGGGCCCGCCGGCCCCCGCCCCCCCCCCGGCCCCCCCACCCGCGGTGGGCGCCCCGGGCGGGGGCCCCCAAACGGCGTGTCGTGACCGGGCGGTCAGCGCTCCGGGAAGCGGTGCCGCTCCAGCAGGCGGGCGAAGCCGTCCCAGAAGTCCTCGTCGGCCCGCTCCCCGGGGCCGCGGACGGCGACCCCGGCCAGGTCGGTCGGATCGCCGGCCCCGGCCGCGCGGACGAGCCCGGCGCCCGATCCGAGGACCGCCACCGGCTTGCCGTGCCGCAGCGCCTCGGTGACGAACCGTACGGCGTCCGGATCGGCGGTGAGGTCGCTGCCGGTGCCGCCCGGCACGATCACGGCGTCGTAGAGGACGCCGGTGCCGTCCGGTACCACCACGGCGTCGTAGAGGACGGACGCGGTGGTGGGCAGCGGGCGGTCCACCACGAGGCGGCCGCCGTCCCGTGCGGGCAGTTCGCCGCCGTGTGCGGCGAGGGTCTCCACCGTGGCACCGCGGGCACCCAGGTGCTCGTGCGCGGCCCGCACCTGGTCGGCGTCCGCGCCGGGGCCGACCAGCACGGCGACCTTGCGGGTGCGGATGCCGGAGCCGCGCAGGTGCTCCAGGCTCAGCGCGGGGGAGACCAGCGGCCCGGCCGCGCCGGCGTCCTCCTGCGCCGGGGCGTCCAGCTCCGCCGGCTCCGGCTCGGGCACGCCGATCCGCCGGGCGACCTCCGCGGCCAGGACGGGGTCGACGTGCACGAGGTTGCCGACGGTGCGCCGCCGCACCTCCTCGTCGACCACCTTGCCCAGCTCGAACGCGAAGGCGGCGGTGATGTGTTCCTGCTCCCAGCCGGTCATGCTGCGCCAGAACAGGGTGGCCTGGCTGTAGTGGTCGGCGAAGCTGGGGCTGCGCCGCCGGATCGTCCGGCCGTCGACCCGCTCCTGGTAGTGCTGGAAGACCCCCTCCGGCAGCCGGCCGCCGCCCATGGTGAACGGGCAGCCGCCTCCCACGGAGTTGGGCGAGTAACCGTGACCCGGGTGGATGGTCTGCTGGCCGTGGCCGTCGCGGTGGTTGACCCGGACGTCGGCCAGCGGCCGGTTGACCGGCAGCTGCGAGAAGTTGGGGCCGCCCAGGCGGATGAGCTGGGTGTCGAGGTAGGAGAAGTTGCGGCCCTGGAGCAGCGGGTCGTTGGTGAAGTCGATACCGGGGACGATGTTGGCGGTGTGGAAGGCGACCTGCTCGGTCTCGGCGAAGAAGTTCTCCGGATTGCGGTTCAGGACCATCCGCCCGACCGGCCGGACCGGCACGAGCTCCTCCGGTACCAGCTTCGTCGGATCGAGCAGATCAAAGGGGAACGCGAACTCGTCCTGCTCCGGTATCAGTTGGACGCCGAGCTCGTACTCCGGGAAGTCGCCGTCCGCGATCGCCTCCCACAGGTCGCGGCGGTGGAAGTCCGGGTCGCGTCCGGCGGTGAGCTGGGCCTCGTCCCAGACCTGGGAGTGCGTTCCGAGCAGCGGCCGCCAGTGGAACTTCACGAAGGTCCCGCGACCGTCGGCGTTCACCAGGCGGAAGGTGTGGACGCCGAAGCCCTGCATCATCCGGTAGCTGCGGGGGATGGCCCGGTCGGACATCGCCCACATGAGCATGTGGGTGGACTCGGGCTGGAGCGAACAGAAGTCCCAGAAGGTGTCGTGGGCGGAGGCGCCGGTGGGGATCTCGTTCGGGGCCTCCGGCTTCACGGCGTGCACGAAGTCGGGGAACTTGGCGGCGTCCTGGATGAAGAACACCGGCATGTTGTTGCCGACCAGGTCGTAGTTGCCGTGGCGGGTGTAGAACTTGGTGGCGAAGCCGCGGACGTCGCGCACGGTGTCGGCGGAGCCGCGCGGGCCCTGGACGGTCGAGAACCGGACGAAGACCGGAGTGCGCCGGCCGGCCTCCTGGAGGAAGTCGGCGCAGGTGAACTCGGCGAGCGATGCGTAGGGTTCGAAGAATCCGTAGGCGCCCGCCCCGCGGGCGTGCACCACCCGCTCGGGGATCCGCTCGTGGTCGAAGTGGGTGAGCTTCTCCCGCAGCTGGAAGTCCTCCAGCAGGGTGGGCCCGCGATCGCCGACCGTCAGCGAGTTGTCGGTGTCGTCGACCCGCACGCCCTGGTCGGTGGTCAGCGCACCGTTCGGGTCAGGAGCCCGGGCGGCGTCCAGCGCGGCGTCCTTGGCATCGCGCCCGTGCTCCACGGGCGGCCCCGGATTCGGGGTCCCGGTGACGAGGGGCGCGTGAGGGCGGTGCTCGGGAGGTCCGGGGTTGATCGTCATGGCACGCTCTCCGTCCTGGAAGGGGCCGGGCCGGCGCTCTCCGGGCGCCCGGCCTGGGTCGGCGGTGCGGCTGCCCGATGGGCGGGAGTGCAAACCGGGCGGCGCGCGTCCGGGCCCCGGCCCGGCGGGGGCTCAGCGGTCCCGGTCCCTCCGGTGGGCGTGACGGCGCAGCACCGAACGGGGGAGGACGAGCCAGCAGACGCAGAACCACGCCAGCGCCGCGCCGCTGAGCACCCAGGCCGCCGGTGAACTGTCGGTGGCGGTGCGCAGGAGCAGCAGCAGCGCGGCCGAGATGGTGAGGGCGAGCAGCACCAGGCCGAGGCCGATGAGCCGCCCGGCGACGTGGATGAGCTCGGGCTTCATGCCGTGGCCGGACATGAAGCGGTGGAACGCCACGGGGGCGATGAGCGTGCCGGTGGCGAAGGCGCCGAGCAGGACGGTGGCCACGTAGAGGTGCTTGTCGAAGTCCGGCAGTGTCGCGAAGCGGGGGGTGAAGGCGGTGGCGAGGAGGAAGCCGAAGAGGATCTGGGCGCCCGTCTGGCAGACCCGCACCTCCTGCAGCATCTCGTTCCACAGGCGGTCGGCACGCTCTTCCGGAGTCTCGTCCCGCCCCCGGGCCGGTCGGTCGTGGTCTGCGGTCATCGGCGGGTCCCCTGCGGCGGTCGGGGCCGGGCGCCGACGGGGCGGCGCAGCGCGGCGAACGGGTATCGGCGGCCGGTGTGCCCTCGGCGGGACCGGCGCCGCACCCGTCTGCCCAGTCTGGCGACGGCCACGCAGGGGCGCCACCGGGAGCGGCGGCCCGGCGCGGGGCGGGCGGCGGAAACCCGCCGGGCGGCGCTCGCGGGCCCGGGGCGACCGCGTCCGGGCACCGCGGCCGCGGCCTCCGCCGGCCGGGTTTCGGCCGGCCCCGACGGGTCAGACGAGAGCGCGGGGAGTTTCTCCCGGTCCCCCCGCCGGCGAGTCGAGCTGCGAACGGAGCCCAACAGATGAAGGTCTCGGACTACATCCTCGAACGTTTGCGGCAGTGGGACGTCGAGCACGTCTTCGCCTACCCCGGTGACGGCATCAACGGCCTGCTCGCCGCCTGGGGCAGGGCCGACGACAAGCCGCAGTTCGTGCAGGCGCGGCACGAGGAGATGGCCGCCTTCGAGGCCGTCGGCTACGCCAAGTTCTCCGGCCGGACGGGCGTGTGCGCCGCGACCTCCGGCCCGGGCGCGATCCACCTGCTGAACGGCCTCTACGACGCCAAGCTCGACCACGTCCCGGTCGTCGCGATCGTGGGCCAGACCGACCGCAGCGCGATGGGCGGCTCCTACCAGCAGGAGGTCGACCTCCTCTCGCTCTACAAGGACGTCGCCTCCGCCTACTGCGAGATGGTCACCGTCCCCGAACAGCTGCCCAACGTGCTGGACCGGGCGATGCGCATCGCCACCACCAGCCGCACCGTCACCGCCGTGATCGTCCCGGCCGACGTCCAGGAGCTCGACTACGAGCCGCCGGCCCACGCCTTCAAGATGGTGCCCTCCAGCCTCGGCGTCGGCCGGTACGCGCCGGTGCCGTCGGACGCGGACCTCGCCCGCTGCGCCGAGATCCTCAACGCCGGGGAGAAGGTGGCCGTCCTGGTCGGCCAGGGTGCCCGGCGGGCGCGCGCCGAGGTCGAGCAGGTCGCCGGGATCCTCGGCGCCGGGGTGGCGAAGGCGCTCCTCGGCAAGGACGTGCTGCCGGACACGCTGCCCTACGTGACCGGCTCGATCGGCCTGCTGGGGACGCGGCCGTCCTACGAGCTGATGCGCGACTGCGACACCCTGCTGGTGATCGGCTCCAGCTTCCCGTACACCCAGTTCCTCCCCGAGTTCGGCAAGGCCAGGGCCGTGCAGATCGACGTCGACCCGTCGATGGTGGGCCTGCGCTACCCGTTCGAGCTGAACGTGGTGGGGGACGCGACGGAGACCCTCAAGCGGCTCATCCCCCTGCTGGACCAGAAGACGGACCGGTCCTGGCGGGAGACGGTCGAGGAGAACACCGCCCGCTGGTGGGAGGTCATGGAGCGGCGCGCCGCCGTCTCCGCCGACCCGCTCAACCCCGAGCACGTCGTGCACGCCCTCGACGCCCTGCTGCCGGAGAACGCCATGATCGCCGCGGACTCCGGGTCCGCCGCCAACTGGTACGCCCGCCACCTGCGGATGCGCGGGACGATGCGCGGCTCCCTGTCGGGCACCCTCGCCACCATGGGCCCCGGGGTCCCCTACCTGATCGGGGCGAAGTTCGCCCACCCGGACCGCCCCGCCATCGCCATCGTCGGGGACGGCGCGATGCAGATGAACGGCCTCGCCGAACTGATCACCGTCGCGAAGTACTACCAGCAGTGGTCGGACCCGCGGCTGATCGTCGCCGTCCTCAACAACCAGGACCTCAACCAGGTCACCTGGGAGATGCGGGCCATGCAGGGTGCCCCGCAGTTCGAGGCCTCCCAGCACCTCCCGGACGTGCGGTACGCCGACTTCGCCGTCCAGCTCGGCCTCTACGGCACCCGGGTGGAGAAGCCCGAGGACGTCGAGCCGGTGTGGCGCCAGGCGCTCGCCTCGGAGCGGCCGTACGTCATCGACTTCCGCACCGACCCGGCCGTGCCGCCGATCCCGCCGCACGCCTCGCTCGACCAGATCACCGCCGCCGCCTCGGCGGTCCTCAAGGGCGACAGCGACCGCGGGTCCATGGTCAAGCAGGGCCTCAAGGCGAAGATCCAGGAGTTCCTGCCCGGCAGCGGCAAGGAGTGAGCGCGATGACCGAGGCCCCGGCCGCACGGCACCTGCCCGGGCTCGTGCCCCGCGCGGTGCACGACGTACGCCACGGCCGCTTCGAGCGGTCCCTGTCGCTGCTGATGTCGGGCGGCGCCCTGGTGACGGCCGCCGAGATCTACCTGGAGCACGACCGCGCGAGCTTCGGCAACCGCGTGATGTGGTGGCCGGTCGTGCTGGGGCCGCTGGCCGCCGCGGCGGGGGTGGCGGGATTCGCCAGCGAGCGCGCCGCGCACACCGTGCTGCCCGTGATGTCGGCGGCCGTGGTGGCCAACGGCCTCCAGGGCACCTACCTGCACGCGCGGGGCGTCGCCCGCAAACCCGGGGGCTGGGCGATGGCCCGCTACAACGTCGAGATGGGCCCGCCGCTGTTCGCACCGCTCCTGGTGACGATGGTCGGGGGGATGGGCCTGCTCGCCGCCGTCCTGCGCCGGGAGCGGTGACCGTGCCCGCGCGCCGCCGGCCCGCCCGCCGGACCGTCCCCTCCGGTGAGGCGGGCCGGCGCTTCCCCGGCTTCGACGTCCTGGACCAGTCCGACGCCTGGGATCCGGCGACCGCCGCCACCGTCCACCAGCGCCTCCAACTCCAGCCCGACCTGCGGTACTTCACCCCGGCGGAGGAGGCCAGCGCGGGCGCCCTGGTGGACCGGCTGCTCGCCCAGGACGGCCCGCCGGAGTGCCCGAAGGTGCCGGTCCTCCAGATGATCGACGCCCGCCTCGCCGAGGCCCGGACGGACGGCTGGCGGTACCGGGACATGCCCGAGGACGGGGAGGCCTGGCGGGCCTCGCTGCGGGCCCTCGACGAGGACGCCGCCGACCGGTACGGCGCGCCGTTCGCGGCGCTCGACCCCGACCGGCAGCGCGCCCTCGTCCAGGCCGTCCAGGACCTGCACGGCAAGCCCTGGCACGGCATGCCGGCGGCCCATGTGTGGAGCCTGTGGACCAGGTACGCCTGCACCGCCTTCTACGCCCACCCGTGGGCGTGGAACGAGATCGGCTTCGGCGGGCCGGCCTACCCGCGCGGCTACGCCCGCCTCGGGGTGGGGGCGCGCGAACGCTGGGAGCACCCGGACGCGGACCCCGCCGACCCGGCCGGACCCGCTCCCGGGGGAGACGGTCCCGAGGACAGCCCCGCCAGTCACGGCCCCCGCGACCACGACTCCGCCGACGACAGCCCCGCCGACCGAAAGGACAGGACGTGAGCCGACGTCTGGAAGCGGTACGGTCCACGCTGGCCCTCACGGCCGGATCGCAGCAGGAGATCCGGGACCGCAACGCCTCCGCCTGGCTGCTGCCGGATGACGGAAGCCGGTTCGACCACGCGCTGGTCGAGAACATGCGCCGCTTCGACGACACGGACGAGGTGGACCTGGTCATCGTCGGCTGCGGCGCCGGCGGCGCCACCCTCGCCCAGCGGATGGCGCACGCGGGGTGGTCCGTGGTCTGCCTGGAGGCCGGGCCGTTCTGGGATCCGGACACCGAGTGGGTCAGCGACGAGGCCGGCTCCCACCACCTCTACTGGACGGAGCCGCGGGTGATCTCCGGGCAGGACCCGGTCCCCATGGGTTCCAACAACTCCGGCCGCGGCGTCGGCGGTTCGACCGTGCACTTCGCCGGATTCGTGCCCCGCCTGCACCCCAGCGACTTCTCCACGTTCACCGACGACGGCGTCGGCGCCGACTGGCCGATCCGCTACGAGGACCTGCGCCCGTCCTACGAGCGGATCGAGCAGGAACTCCCCGTCGCCGGGCAGTACTGGCCGTGGGGCGACCCGCACGCCTACCCGCACGCCCCGCACCCGGTGGGCGGCAACGGCGAGATCTTCCTGCGCGGCGCGGCCGCCGCCGGGATCGAGGCCCGGGTGGGCCCGGTCGCCATCACCAACGGCCGGTTCGGGAACCGCCCGCACTGCGTCTACCGGGGCTTCTGCCTCCAGGGCTGCAAGGTCAACGCCAAGGGTTCCGCCTTCGTCACCCACGTCCCCGACGCCCTCGCGCACGGCGCCGAGATCCGCACCGACGCCATGGTCACCGCGATCGAGACCGACGCCGACGGCAGCCGCGCCACCGGGGTCCGCTATCTGCGCAGGGGGCGCGAACACCTGCAGCGCGCCCGGACGGTGGCCGTCGCCGGGTACGCGATCGAGACCCCGCGGCTGCTGCTCAACTCCGCGAACCGGCGCTTCCCCGAGGGGCTCTGCAACGACCACGACCTGGTCGGCCGCTACGTCATGGTGCAGGGCGCCCCGCAGACCGCCGGGCGCTTCGCGGAGGAGATCCGCGCGTACAAGGCGCCCCCGCCGGAGGTCTCCTCCGAGGCCTTCTACGAGACCGACCCCGGCCGCCCCTACAAGCGGGGCTTCGCCGTCCAGACCGTCTCCCCGCTGCCGATCACCTGGGCCGAGCACGTGGCGGCCCAGGGCCACTGGGGGCACGACCTGCGCCGCTACCTCCAGGACTACATCCACTGGGCCACCCTCGGCGCCCTGTGCGAACTCCTCCCGCAGCCCGACAACCGCGTCACCCTCGCCACCGAGAAGGACCGCCACGGCCTGCCGGTGGCCGACTTCTCCTACACCCAGTGCGACAACGACCGGGAGGTGATCAAGGCCGCCCGGTCGACCATGGAGGAGATCCTGCGGGCGGCCGGCGCCACCGAGGTCATCACCATCGAGCGCTACGCCCACCTGGTCGGCGGCTGCCGGATGGCCCGGGACGCCGAACACGGCGTCGTCGACGCCGACCTGCGGAGCTTCGCGATCCCCAACCTGCTGATCACCGACGGCAGCGTGCTGCCCACCCAGGGCTCCGCCAACCCGGCGCTGACCATCATGGCCCTCGTCGACCGCGCCGCCGGGCGGCTGGCCGCCGGAGCCCGGTCCGGCCTGCGCGCACCCGCCGGGAGGAGCGCCCGATGACCGACACCGACGGACCGCCGCTGGAGCGGATCGACGTCCAGGTGCTGACCGTGCCCACCGACGCGCCCGAGGGCGACGGCACCCTCGCCTGGGAATCCACCACCATGGTCCTCGTGCACGCGCACGCCGCGGGCACCACCGGCACCGGCTGGACGTACGGCGCCGCCGCCACCGCCGACGTGATCAGGGACGAACTGGCCGGGGTGGTCACCGGGCAGTCCGTCCTCGACGTCCCCGCCCGCAACGAGGCGATGACCCGGGCGGTGCGCAACGCCGGCCGCCCCGGTCTGGTCGCCGGCGCGGTCTCCGCGGTGGACATCGCCCTGTGGGACGTCAAGGCCCGGCTGCTCGGACTGCCGCTGGTCCGCCTGCTCGGCGCCGCCCGCACCGAGGTGCCGGTCTACGGCAGCGGCGGCTTCACCACCTACGACGACGCGCGGCTTGCCGACCAGCTGCGCGACTGGACGGACCGGCAGGCCGTCCCCCGGGTCAAGATCAAGATCGGCGAGTCCCGCGGCACCCGCGAACAGCGCGACCTGCACCGCGTCGAGCGGGCCCGGGAGGTCATCGGCGACGCCGCCGAACTGTACGTGGACGCCAACGGCGCCTACACCCGCAAGCAGGCCGTACGGATCGGCCGCACCCTCGCCGGACTGGGGGTGAGCTGGTTCGAGGAACCGGTCTCCTCGGACGACCTGTCCGGGCTGGCCCTGGTCCGCGACGCCCTCACCGCCGACGTCGCCGCGGGGGAGTACGGCTACGACCTGCCCTACTTCGCCCGGATGATCCCGGCGGTGGACTGCCTGCAGGCCGACGCCACCCGCTGCGGCGGCCTCACCGTCTGGCTGCGGGCGGCGGCCCTCGCCGAGGCGCACGGCCTCCAGCTCTCCGGCCACTGCGCCCCGCACGTCCACGCCCACGCCGCCGCGGCCGTCCCCAACCTCCGCCACCTGGAGTGGTTCCACGACCACGTCCGGATCGAGAACCTGCTCTTCGACGGCGCCCTCGACCCCCGCGGCGGGGTGCTGCGCCCCGGCGCGGACGGCGCGCCGGGCCTCGGCCTCACCCTGCGCGCCGACCGCGCCGAGCAGTACCGCACCGGCTGAGCACCGACCCGCCACCCCGCCGAAGGAGAGCCGAGCCCGTGACCGACGACCGCCCCCAGCCCCACGCGCTGCGCGACTACGCCCTGCTGGCCGACGGCGAACGCGGCGCCCTGGTGGGCCCCAGGGGCGACCTGGTCTGGATGTGCGCACCGCGCTGGGACAGCGACGCCGTCTTCTCCGCGCTGATCGGCGGCCCCGGCTGGTACTCCGTCACCCCCGCCGCCCCCTTCGTCTGGGGCGGCTACTACGAGAGCGGCACCCTGATCTGGCGCAGCCGCTGGGTGACCACCGGCGGCATCGTCGAGTGCCGCGAAGCCCTCGCCCACCCCGGCGACCCGCACCGCGCCGTCGTGCTGCGCCGGATCCTCGCCGTCGACGGGCCGGCGACCGTGGACGTGACCCTGCGGGCCGCCGCCGCGTTCGGCGAGCAGCCCGCCCGCGACCTGCGGCGCGACGAGACCGGGCGCTGGACGGGCCGGGCCGGCGACCTGCACCTGCGCTGGACCGGCGCACCGGCGGCCCGGCCCCGCGACGACGGCGGCCGCCCCACCCTCCACACCCGTCTGGAGCTGGCCGCCGGCGCGCACCACGACCTCGTACTGGAGCTCTCGGACCGGCCGCCCGGCCGGGTCGCGAGCGCCGACCGGCTCTGGCGGTCCACCGAGGCCGCCTGGGCGCAGCAGGTCCCGACCTTCCCCGACGCGCTCGGCTCCCGCGACGCCCGGCACGCCTACACCGTCCTGCGCGGCCTCACCGGTGCCCACGGCGGCACCGTGGCCGCCGCCACCACCAGCCTCCCCGAACGCGCCGAGCAGGGGCGCAACTACGACTACCGCTACGTGTGGATCCGCGACCAGGGCTACATCGGCCAGGCCGTCGCCGCCGCCGGTCCGCACCCGCTGCTCGACGACTCGGTCCGCTTCACCACGGCCCGCCTCCACGAGCACGGCCCCGACCTAGCCCCCGCGTACACCACCACCGGCGCCGCCATCCCGGACCGGCGCACCCTGGACCTGCCGGGCTACCCGGGCGGCTTCGACGTGGCGGGCAACCACGTCAACCGGCAGTTCCAGCTCGACGCCCTCGGCGAGTGCCTGCTCCTCCTCGCCGCCGCCGCCCGCCACGGCCGGCTGGACACCGACGGCGTCCAGGCCGCCCGGATCGCCGCCGACGCCATCGCCCACCGCCACACCGAGCCCGACGCCGGGATCTGGGAACTCCACGACGACCACTGGACCCACAGCCGTCTCACCGCCGCCGCGGGGCTGCGGGCGGCCGCCACCGCCGGCGCCGCCGACCGCTCCACCGCCGGCCGCTGGGAGGCGCTCGCGGACGAGATCACCGCGCGGACCGCCGCCACCGGCACCCACCCGACCGGCCGCTGGCAGCGCACCCCCACCGACCCCGGCGTCGACGCCGCCCTGCTGCTCCCCGCGATCCGCGGCGCCGTCGCCCCGGACGACCCGCGCACCCGCGCGACGCTCGACGCGGTACGGGCGGAACTCTGCCGGGACCACTACGCCTACCGGTTCCGCCACGACGAGCGGCCGCTGGAGGACGCCGAGGGAGCGTTCCTGCTCTGCGGCTTCGTCATGGCGCTCGCCGAACACCAGCAGGGCGACCCGGTGGAGGCGGCCCGGTGGTTCGAGCGCAACCGGGCGGCCTGCGGACCGCCCGGCCTGTTCGCGGAGGAGTTCGACATCGCCCAGCGCCAGCTCCGCGGCAACCTGCCGCAGGCCTTCGTCCACGGCCTGATGCTGGAGGCCGCCGTGCGGCTGGCCGGGCCCACCCGCTGATTGCGCCGGCCGTCCCTGTCTGCGACGGCCTGCGCGTGGTAGGCGCGAGGACGGGGACGACGGCGTGGAGGCCACCATGGCTGAGGACCGGGACCGGGACCGGGACGCGACCCCGGGCACGGCGGGCACAGCGGGCGCGACGGTGGCGCCCGGGCGCCGCAGCGCCGCCTCGGTCGCCCTGGAGGTCTGGAAGCAGGGCCGCTCGGTGGAACTCCTGCAGCGCTCGATGGCCTTCGCCGCGCTGTTCTTCGTCACGCTGGTGCCGCTGCTGATCGTGATCGCCGCGGCCCCGCCCACCCGGAACAGCGGAATCAGCCAGTGGATCACCGACGGCCTGGGCCTGACCGGCCCCGGCGCGCAGGCCACCCGCGGCCTGTTCGCCTCCCGCGGCCAGATCCTCAGCACCACCACCGGCTTCGGCCTCGCCGCCCTGACGGTCTTCGGCATCTCCCTGATGGCCTCCGTCCAGACCGTCTACGAGCGCATCTGGCAGCTCGAACGCGGCCCCTGGCACGCCGTCTGGCGCCAGGCCCTCGGCCTGGCCGGACTGACCGCCTACATCCTCGTCGCCGCCTGGAGCGGCAGCCCGTGGCAGGGCAGCGCGGCCCAGCCCGCGCTGCGCCTGGCCGCCACCGTGCTCGGCGGCGTCCTGCTGTTCTGGTGGCTGCAGCGCCTGCTGCTCGGCGCACGCGTCCCCTGGCTGTGGCTGCTCCCCGGCGCGCTGGCCACCATGGCCGCGCTGACCGGGCTGCGGTACTTCTCCCGGCTGGTCCTCGCCCCGCTGCTGGTCTCCAACGCGGTCTCGTACGGGACGGTCGGCGCGGTCCTGGTGGTGCAGTCCTGGCTGATCGGCGTGGGCTACACCATCTACGGCGGGGCGCTCGCCGGCCACGCGATCATGAGGAGACGGGCGAGCCTGGCGTCCGACGGCGCCGTGCCGGCCGACCGCTGACGGGTGAGCGCCGACCGGCGACCGTTCCGGGGCGCCCCGGTACGCGTGGGATCGGCGGGAGCGGGCACACGCCCGCACAGCCGAGGCCGTCCGGCGGCCCGGCCCCTCGCCACCCGTACTCCCGACCCTTCCCGGTCACGTCCAGCCGAGGTGAGAACCCCTTGACCAACATCTCGCGCCTGCCCGGCGCCTTCGACCACCGTTGGAACTGGCAGCTCGCCGCCGCGTGCCGCTCCGTCGACACCGCGTTGTTCTTCCACCCGTTCGGTGAACGCGGCCACGCACACGACGACCGGGAGGAGCAGGCGAAGCGGATATGCCGGGGCTGCCCCGTCCGCGAAGAGTGCCTCCGGCACGCTCTGGAGGTGCGTGAGCCGTACGGCGTCTGGGGCGGTCTGTCGGAGACGGAGCGTGCCGACCTGCTCGGCCCCGTCCGCTCCCCGCAGGCCGCGTGACCGGCACGCCGGAGCCGGGCCCCGGGACCGCCCGGGTGGCCTCCTGATTGAGCGCCCGCGATCGGGGCAGGCGCGCCGGTGTACGGAATGCCCGATCCTGTCGATTCGGAAGGAGACCGTTGTGAGCAAGGTGAAGGAGTCCATCGACGTGGACGTCCCGCTGCACAGCGCCTACAACCAGTGGACGCAGTTCGAGGACTTCCCGCGTTTCATGGAGGGCGTGGAGGAGGTCCGCCAGACCGACGACCGGCACTCGCACTGGACGACGAAGGTCGCGGGTGCGCGCCGCGAGTTCGACACCGAGATCGTCGACCAACTCCCCGACGAGCGGATCTCCTGGCGCACCGTCGGCGGTGACGTCCAGCAGATGGGAGTCGTGACCTTCCAGCGCCTCGACGACTCCCACACCCGGGTGAGCCTGGCCATGGACTTCCACCCGAAGGGCATGGCCGAGAAGGCCGGTGACCTGCTCGGTGTCCTGGACCGGCAGGTCAAGGGCGATCTGAAGCGGTTCAAGGGCTTCATCGAGGAACAGGGCCGCGAGAGCGGAGGCTGGCGCGGCCGGCTCTCCCCCGAGGGCACCGGCGGCCAGGGCACCGGCGGTCAAGGCGCCGGCGGTCAGGGCTCCGGCGGGCCCACGGCGCTCGGCGACGCGCCGCCGCGCGAGCGGCCCCAGGCCCGGATGACCGGTGAGGGCGCACCGCCCCTGCCGGCGGACCCGGACGACATGCGACACGGCTGACCCGCCCCGATGCCCGGGCCCCGGCGCCCCGAACCACGGCGCCGGGGCCCGGGCATCGCCGGTCCGCGCCGCCACCGTTACCCGGAAGGACAGGTAGACCCATGACCGAGTACGGCTACTTCCTCTCCTGCGAGGAGTTCACCCCGGCCCAACTGCTCGACCAGGCCCGGCTCGCGGCCGAGGCCGGCTTCACCCGGCTGGCCGTCTCCGACCACTTCCACCCGTGGAACGACGCCCAGGGCAGCAGTCCGTTCGTCTGGTCGGTGATCGGCGCCCTCTCGCAGACCGTCGACCTGCCGGTCACCACCCTCGTGACGTGTCCGACGGTGCGCCTGCACCCGGCGGTCACGGCGCAGGCCGCTGCCACCTCCGCCGTCCTGCTGGGCGGGCGCTTCACGCTGGGCGTCGGTACCGGCGAGGCGCTCAACGAGCACGTGCACGGGGATCGTTGGCCCTCGTTCGACGAACGGGCCGAGATGCTGGAGGAGGCCCTGGAGGTGATGCGCAAGCTGTTCACCGGCGAGCAGGTGTCCCACCGCGGCCGGCACTACACCGTCGACAACGCCCGCCTCTACACCGTCCCCGCCGAGGCACCGCCGGTCTACGTCTCCGGCTTCGGGCCGAACGCCGCCGCCCTCGCGGGCCGGATCGGGGACGGCTTCGTCACCATGACCCCCGACCGCGACCTGGTCGGCGCGTTCCGTGCGGGCGGCGGCGCCGGCAAGCCGGTGATCGGCGGCGTGAAGGTCTGCTGGAACGACGACCGGGACAAGGCCGTCGACCTGGTGCACCGGCTCTGGCCGACCGAACTGCTGCCGGGCGAGCTCGCCCAACTCCTCCCCACCCCGGCCCACTTCGAGCAGGCCAGCGAACTGGTCACCCCCGAGATGGTGGCCGAGGCGGTGACCTGCGGCAACGACGTGGACGAGCACGTCGCGACCCTGCGGTCCTACGTCGACGCGGGTTTCGACGAGGTCTACGTCGGCCAGATCGGCCCCGACAACGAGGCCTTCTTCGACCACTACCGCCGCGAGGTCCTGCCGGCCCTCCCGCGCTGACGGGCCCGCACCGCGCCGGGGGCGCCGACGGACCGGTCCGTCAGCGCCCCCGGCCGAGCGCGCTGTCCGCCAGCCCCGCCAGCAGCGCCGCCACGTCCTCATGGACCTCCAGCGCCCCGGCGGCCCGCAGGTCCCGCTCGCTCCAGCCGCCGGACAGGACGGCGACGCACGGCACCTCGGCGGTCGCCGCGGCCTGCACGTCCCACGGGGTGTCCCCGACGAAGACCGCCTCCTCGGGTCGCGCGCCGGCCTTGTCGAGCGCCGCCCGGACGAGGTCGGGGGCGGGCTTGCTCGCGTCGACGTCGTCCGCACCGGTGGCGGCGGCCACCACGTCGTCCGCGTCGAGGACGTCGCGCATCACCGCGAGGTCCCGCCCGGAGGCCGAACTCGCCAGCACCACCGTCCAGCCCCGCGCGGCGACCGCGCGCAACAGCGCGGCCGCCCGGTCGAAGGGCCGCAGCACGGGCCAGAAGCGGGCATAGAGCGCCTGGTGGGCCGCGCTCAGGTCACCGTCCCCGGACCGGTCCCGGTCCCGGCCGAGGACGTGGTCGAGCAGCTGGTCGCCCCCCATGCCGATCGACGCGTGGATGCGCGCCATCGCCGGGGTGTGCCCGTACTGCGCCAGCGCCTCGGCCCAGGCGAGGGTGTGCAGGTAGTTCGTGTCGAGGAGGGTGCCATCGACGTCGAACAGCGCTGTCGGTGCCATCGGGCGCCTCCTGTCCGTCACGGTTCGGTCCGCCGCCGACGCTACGGCGGCCCCGGGCCGAACGCGACCGGGCCGGGCGCGTTTGACCTGCGCGGCGCCGGACAGACGACGGTCATGACTGCATCGAGGCGCACCGAACGGGTCGTGGTGGTGACCGGCGCGAGTGCCGGAATCGGGCGCGCCTGCGTCCGGGCCTTCGCCGAGCGGGGCGACAGGCTCGCGCTGATCGCCCGCGGCCGGGCGGGCCTGGAGGCGGCGGCCGCGCAGGCCCGGGAGGCCGGTGCGACGGTGATCACGATCGAGGCCGACACCGCCGACCCCGACGCCGTCGAGGCCGCCGCCGAGCGCGTCGAGAACGAACTCGGGCCGATCGACGTGTGGGTGAACGACGCCTTCACCTCCGTGTTCGCGCCCTTCACCGAGATCACCCCGGAGGAGTTCCGCCGCGTCACCGAGGTCAGCTACCTCGGCTACGTCTACGCCACCCGCAGCGCCCTGCGGCGGATGCTGCCGCGCGACCACGGCACGCTGGTGCACGTCGGTTCCGCGATCGCCTACCGGGGGATCCCGCTGCAGAGCGCCTACAGCGGCGCCAAGCACGCCCTGCAGGGGTGGCACGAGGCGCTCCGCTGCGAGCTGCTGGCCTCCGGTACCGCCGTGCGGACCACGATGGTGCAGATGCCGGCGGTGAACACCCCGCAGTTCGACTGGGTGCTGTCGCGGCTGCCGAACCGCGCCCGGCCCGTAGCCCCGATCTACCAGCCCGAGGTCGCGGCCCGCGCCGTGCTGCACGCCGCCGACCGGCCGCAGCGGCGGGAGTACTGGGTGGGCGGCAGTACGGCGGCCACCCTGCTGGCCAACGCGGTCGTGCCCGGGCTGCTGGACCGCTACCTGGCCCGGACCGGCTTCGACTCCCAGCAGACCGACCGCCGCCGCCGCGACGACGAGCCCGCCAACCTGTGGCGGCCCGTCGACGCGCGGGAGGACCACGGCGCCCGCGGCCGCTTCAGCGACAGCTCCCACGACCGGAGCCTGCAGTTCTGGGCCACCACCCACCGGGGGCCGCTCGCCGCCGCAGCGGTCGCCGGCCTCGCCCTCGGCCTCGGCCTGTACGCCGGGCGGACGCGATGACGGGCGTGCGGGGCAGGGCGCCGCGGCGCTCGTGGCGTCCCCCGGCGCGTCCCTCGGCCCGAGCCGCCCCGCCCGCCCGCTTCGGTGAGCCCGGGACGGTGCCCGGGCGACGGGTGGGCCCGCGTGCCGTCGCCCGCGTCCGCGCAGCGCGGGTGATAGGCAGTGGGGCATGACCCTCTCCCACCCCGCCGCCCGGAGCGACGGTGCACGCGGGCGGTTCGAGCGGCTCGCCGAGGCCGCCTCCAACCTCACCAGCTCCCCGGCGTTCTCCGTGTTCTGCGTCCTGCTGGTGGCCGCCTTCGTCGCGGTCCACGCGGCCGGACTGTCGACGGAGTGGCAGATCCTCGTCGGCGACACCATGACCGCGATCACCCTGCTCCTGCTGGCGCTGCTCAAGAACGCCGAGCGCCGCGCCGAACACGCCATCCAGCGCAAGCTCGACGCGATCGCCGCCGCCCTGCTCGAACAGCACGAGGGCCACGAGGGCGAGGCCCACCTGGCGCTCCGCGAGGCCATCCGGATGGAGGAGCGGCTCTGAACCCCCGCCCGGTCCGGGTGGCCACCGCGCCCCCGGCCCGGCCCGCCCGCCGGGCGGAGCCCCGCAGCGAGGGGCACCATGGGAGGAGTACCGCCGTTCGGCCCGGGCGCCCGCGACGCGGTCGCGAGGCACGCGAGCGCCGACCCGACAGACCCTCGCCCCTGGAGGTCACGTGAGGTCACCTCAACTCCTGGCCCAGCCCCTGGGCGTCTACCTGAACGACCACCTCACCGGAGCGTTCGGCGGCGCCGCACTCGCCCGCCGGATGGCCGACTCCCATGCCGACAGCCGGCGTGCCGCCGAACTGCGCGAGCTGGCCCGGCAGGTCGAGGAGGACCGCGACGAACTCGTCCGCATCATGAACCGGCTGGGCGTGCCGGTGCGGCACTACCGCACCTGGCTGGGCATCGCCGGCGAACGCATCGGGCGGCTCAAGCCCAACGGCACCCTGGTCCACCGCGCCCCGCTGTCCGACCTGGTCGAGCTGGAGATGATGCGGACCGGGGTCGCGGGCAAGACCGCCCTCTGGCGCGCGCTGCGCGCCATCGCCGACGAGGAGCCCCGCCTCGGCCGCGACGACCTGGACCGGCTCATCGCACGCGCCACCGACCAGGCCCGCACGCTGGACGGCTGGCACCGCCTGGTCAGCGCCGAGGTGCTCGCCGGGGGCGGCGCCGGATCCGGCGGGCCCTCGCCGCTCTGAACGCGGGGGCGTGGAACTCCGAACCGGGGGAAGGCGCCTGCCACCACTGGTGACACCGACCTCGGAGGCTGTTCGGGATGGTTCCTCTGCTGCTCGTCCTGCTGCTGGTCCTGATCCTCTTCGGAGCCGGATTCGCGCTGAAGGCCCTCTGGTGGGTGGCCCTCGCGGTGCTGGTCATCTGGCTGCTCGGCTTCGTCGCGCGCGGCGCGAGCAGTTCGGGCGGCCGGAGCCGCTGGTACCGCTGGTAGACCCCGGGCCCGGCACGGCGAGCGGCCCGCCGCTCCCCGTGCCGGGCCTTGCCGCGGCCTTGCTGCGAACCGGTGGTGTCCGGAACGGGTGGGAATGTCCTCGCCCGTCCGGGGGAAGACGTGGCCCGGACCGTCCTTCCCCCCGACCCCTTGGGAGTGCACTGTGGCAGGCGACGACTTCGTCATCGACGTGAGCCGGATCCGGGACGAGGCCCGGAAGAAGATGGCCGAGGGCGCGGTGACCAGCACCTACGGCCTCGACACCGAGAAGGTGATCGCCGTTCTGAACGACGTGGTCGCCACCGAGGTGGTCTGCTGGCTGCGCTACACGCGGCACGCCATCTCGGCCACCGGCATCGACCGGGCCCAGGTGGCGGCCGAGTTCACCGAGCACGCCGCCGAGGAGATGCAGCACGCGCTGCGGGCCGCCGGACGCATCGCGCAGCTCGGCGGCGAGCCCGACTTCGACCCCAGCACCCTCGCCAGTCGTGCCCACACCGACTACACCACGCCGGACGAGAAGGACCTCACGGCGATGCTGGAGCACAACCTGCTGGCCGAACGCATCGTCATCTCCACCTACCAGGAGATCGCCCGCTGGCTCGGGGACCACGACCCGACCACCCGCCGCCTCATCGAGTCCATCCTCGAAGAGGAGGAGGAGCACGCCGACGACCTCACCGACCTGCTCGCCATCTGATTCCCGGCCGGCGGGCCGCCACCGGTGGATTGGCCGGCCCGCCGACGGACAGACGCACAGCATGGAACGGCCGACGGCGGTCGTGCGATCCGGGGAGACTGCGATGATCAAGATCCTCTACAAGCCGCTCGGGCTCCTGTTCGGCGTTCTCGGCGGGCTGATCGCGGGCGCCCTGTTCCGTCGCCTGTGGGCGCTCCTCGGACACGAGGAGGACGCTCCGGAGGCCACCGACCAGGAGCGCACCTGGCGGGAGGTGCTGACCGCGGCCGCCCTGCAGGGAGCGCTGTTCGCCCTCGTGAAGGCCGCGGTGGACCGCGGCGGCGCGGCCGGCACCCGCCGCCTGACCGGCACCTGGCCCGACTGACCCGCGGCCCGGCGAAGCCGCCAGGGCACGGGCCGCCGGCGACACAGGAGGGCAGACCCATGAAGGAGTTCGACCGCGAGCGGGCCCACCGGAAGTCCGAGGACCTCTCCCACCTCAAGGACGAGGTGGACGAGAAGAACACCGAGCACATCGATCGGGCCCGCCAGGGCCCGGGCGACGGCGGTGACCGCTCCGACGGCGGTGACCCCTCCGACGGCGGTGACCGCTCCGACGGCGGTGACCGCTCCGAGGACGGGGACGGCGACGCCGCCGAGCAGTCGTCGCGGCGGACCCCCTGACCCGACCGCCCCCGGTCCGGCCCGATC
>NZ_JBHWUI010000159.1:0-18703 GCF_042737525.1 Kitasatospora sp. NPDC059973
CGCCCCGTGGGGGGCCGCCCCCCGGCCCGGGTTGCCCTGTCCCGGGGGGGGGGGGGGGCCGGCGGCGCCCGCGGGGGGCGGGGCGCCGCCCCCGGCCCGGCGGGTGGCGGCGGGCGCTGCCGCCGGCTCGGGGGACAGGTTCCATTCGCACTGCGGGCACCAGACGGCGAACCGGGGGTCGGCGTCGACGGGGGCGGCGCAGCGCGGGCAGTCCTGCGGTGCGGCGCCGGTGGCGGCGGGTGCGTCCGGGGCGGTGGCGGTGGGCGCGGCCCCGGTGGGGGTGGGTCTGACGGGTGTGGACACGGCGGGTGATCATGCCAGGGGCGCGGCGCCGGAGGCCAACCGTGTCACGGCCGGTAGTCCCGGGCCGAATGGAACGTGTTCTACTCCGCCCGGGCGCGTCGTGCCAGAATCGGCCCCGACCACCGACCGAGGCGAACCGGGAGCAAGCTCCATGCGCGCAGCCATCCTGCACAAGACCGGCCAGGACACGCTCGACGTCCGCGACGACGTGGTCGCGACCGGCTTCGGCCCCGGCAAGGTGAGGGTCCGCCTGCGGGCCGCCAGCCTCTGCCACTCGGACCTGTCGGCGATGAGCGGCGTCCTGCCGCAGCCCGCGCCGTTCGTTCCCGGCCACGAGGGCGCCGGCGACGTGGTGGAGGTCGGCGAGGGCGTGGCCGATGTCCGGGTCGGCGACCGCGTGGTGCTCTGCTGGATGGCGCCCTGCGGCCGCTGCGCCCACTGCGAGCGCGGGCGGGGCCACCTCTGCGTCGCGAGCCTGCGCCGGCTCGGCGCGCCGGGCTTCCGGTTCGGCGGCGACGACGTCTCGGGGGCGCCGGTGGAGGCCTCCGGCTTCTACGGCACCGGCGCGTTCGCCGAGGAGGTGGTGGTCGACCGCGACGCCGTCATCACCGTCCCCGCCGACCTGCCCTACGAACTGGCCGCGCTGATCGGCTGCGGGGTGACCACCGGCATCGGCGCCGCCGTGCACACCGCCCGGGTCGAGCCCGGGGCCTCCGTCGCGGTCATCGGCGCGGGCGGCGTCGGGATCGCCACCGTGCAGGGCGCCCGGGTCTGCGGCGCCGGCCGGATCGCCGTGGTGGACCCGGTCGCCTCGCGCCGGGAGCGGGCACTGGCCTTCGGCGCCACGGAGGCGCTGGCACCCGAGGAGCTGAAGGCCGCCGCGAAGGCCCTGCCGGGCGGCGGGTTCGACTACGTCTTCGAGGCGGTCGGCCGCTCGGCCACCGTCCGGGCCGGGTACGACGCGGCGCGGCGCGGGGGCGCGGTCGTGGTGATCGGCGCCGGCGCGCAGGACGACCGCGCGCAGTTCACCATGGGCGAGCTCTTCTTCAACGAGAAGCGGCTGCTGCCCTCGCTGTACGGCGGTGCCTCCGTGCCGCGCACCATGGCGTTGGTGGTGGAGCTGTGGCGGGCCGGGCGGATCGACCTCGCGGGCATGGTCACGCACCGGGTCCCGCTGGCGGACGTCAACGAGGCCGTCGCGCAGATGCGGGGCGGCGAGGCGCTGCGCACGGTCGTCACGCTGGACTGAGCGGCGCGGGCGTTGGCGGTCGGAGCCGGGACCGCCCGGGAGGCCGCCGTGACGCGACAGGGCCCGCCGGCGCACGCGGCGGGCCCTGTCACGAAGGACGGCGGGGCTGCGTCAGCCCCGCGCGGCGCCCAGGCCGAGGCGGTGGCGGCCGTGCGGATCGGCCTCGGGCCTGTCGTCGGGGGCGGAGGGGCCCCGGTGGCGACCGTGCGACGCGCTGTCCTCGGCCGTGGTCCCGTCGGCGTCGGTCCCGGTGATCGCGGGTCCGGTGGTGTCGGTGAGGGTGTCGGACATCAAAATCGTCTTCCGTGCGAGGGGCGGGTGGTTCGGCGCCGGCTGGCACCGCGGACGCGGTCGGGCGCGTGACCGGGCGCCTGGACCGCGCCAGGGCCGGTGATCACGGCCCGCGCCCCGGCCACCCTAACGGCCGGAACGGGCGGGATCCTATCGAGATCACGAGGGGCCTGTGAGATCTGGCCGCTAGCCCGGCCGACCGGTGCGCAGGAAGCCGGCCAGCAGCTCGTGCAGCACGGCCGCGCCCTCCTCGGCCAGCACCTCGTGTCCGGCCCCGGCCGCCTCGACGTACCGGAAGTCGGCGCCCTCGGTACGTCCGATCCGCAGCAACTCGTGGCGCAGCGCGCGGGACTGGCTCACCGGGACGACCTCGTCCCGGTCGCCGTGCACCATCAGCAGGGGCGCGCGGAGCCGGTGCGCGAGCTGGAGGACGTCGCGCGGGCCGCGGGCGTCGGCGATCGACTCGCCGCCGCCCAGCCGGGTGGTCAACGCCCTGACCGGGGTGGCCGCTTCGGCCAGCAGTCGGGCGCCGGACAGGAACGGTGCGACCACCGCGCAGCGCGCGACCTGCTCGGCGGGCGCGTGCGCGGCCGCCAGCAGGGCGAGGAACGCGCCGTAGCTGACGCCGAACAGGGCCGGTGGCTCCAGGCCGAGGGCGGCGCGCTGGCCCGCGATGCCGTCCAGCAGGTACAGGACGTCGTCGAGGTCCGGCCCGCCCCAGGCGCCGCGGATGGCCAGCGCGTGCGCCACCCCGTAACCGGTGGAGCCGCGCTGGTTCGGCGCGATCACCGCCAGGCCGCCGGCCGCCATCCGCTGCAGGGCGGGGTCGAACTCCAGCCGCCAGGCGTCGGCCGGGCCGCCGTGCAGGGCGAGGACCAGGTGCGGGCTGCTCAGCCAGGCGTCCCCGCCGTACACCACGGCCTCCAGCGGACCGGCCGGTCCGGCCAGTTCGATGCTCTGCGCGGAGTGCCAGCGCCCGCCGTCGCCCGGCGGGGTGCTGCCGTCCAGCTGCCAGCCGGCGGGCGAGCCGCGGGAGGCCCGCGATCCGCCGGGCTGCCACGGCAGGGCGGCGTCCCGCCAGGGGCCGGGCAGGCCGGAGCCGAGCGGCGCCAACTGCAGGGGCAGCGGCACCGGTCCGGGCGCCGCCGCGGTCGGACCGTGCGCCAGCAGCGTGTCCACGTCCAGGGTGGCCAGGGCGGCCGGGTGTTCGGGCGAGGAGTACGGCATGCGCAGCCCCGCGTCCGACCAGTGCCCGACCGCGCCGAGCCGCCCGGGTGGCACCGGCAGCGGGTCCAGCCGCCCGGCGGCGGGCCGCCACACGGCCAGCGCGGAGCCGGCGCCGTGGTCGATCTGGACGACCACCCGGGCCCCGTCCGGGGTGGTGCGCAGCGCCACCGGCCGCAGGAACATGCCCGCCACGTCCAGGCATTCGGGGAACCGCAGGGGCTCGCCGCCGCCGAGCAGTCCCCAGCCCAGCCGGTCGGTCCCGGGGGCGTCGCTGCGCACCATCGCGAAGCGGGTCTCCGGGTCGTACAGGACCAGCCGGTCGTTGCTGCGCTCGCCGATCTCCAGCAGCGGGGTGACCGTGCCGGTGCGCAGGTCCAGTACGACGGTGCGGACGACGCCCGCGTCGACCCGGTCGAGCGCCAGCAGGGCTCCGGTGCGGTCCAGCCAGACGCCGCCGCCGTGCGGGCCGGGGATCTCGGCGACCTGCCGGGGCTCGCCGCCGTCGGCGTACACCAGCCAGACGGTGGTGTCGGGCCGGGTGTCGGTGCCGAGCGCCAGCGCGACCGGGGTGCGGGTGCCGTCGGGCGGTGTCGCCGCGGGGAGCGGCAGCAGCCGCATCCCGGGCCGCCTGAGGGTGGCCAACGGCCGTTCCACGGTGACCGGTTCGCTGCCCGGCGCGGCGGCGGAGAGCGTCACCAGGTCGTGCCGCTCGCCGTCGTGCCGGCAGACCAGCACCGAACCGTCCGGCAGGGCGACCAGCTGGCAGCGCAGGCTCTCGGCGCGGTTGCCGGGCAGGGTCAGGGCGGTCGGTGCGGCCGGACCGGAGGCCGGCAGGGACCAGCTCTCGGCGTACCAGCCGCCGTCGGCCGCGGCGGCCAGGCAGGCGGCGTGGCTGCCATCGGTGGCGAAGGTGAAGCTGAGACGGCGCAGGGCCTGCGTCGTGGAGCGGACGGCCACGTTCACGAGGTGCTCACCCCGTCGGATCCGGGGGGCGGTCCGCCGGCCCGGGTGGGCGGCACCGGGTCCACCCAGAGCCGGGGGCCGCCGTGCCGCAGGCGCAGCAGGAAGGCCAGCGCGCCCGCCGTCCCGGTGCCGTACGCGGCCGCGCAGCCGGTGCCGGTCTCGTCGGGCAGCACCAGCAGGCCGTCGCGGAGCGCCGATCTGGCGGCGATCAGCTGGGCCAACTCCTCGGCCCCGGAGCGGAATTCCGGCTCGCCGGTGGCGGCGGCCAGGTCCAGCAGGTACTCGCCGTTGCCTGCCAGGCCGTGGCAGGCGCTGACGCCGCAGTGCCAGCGCCCGGCCAGCACGGCCCGGCCGGCGGCGAGCGCGAGTTCGTGCGCGGTCTCGTCACCGGTGGCCTGCCAGAGCCGGAGCAGGAAGGTCCCCGCGCCGGAGGATCCGCTGCACCAGTGCGCCAGCCGGACGTGCTCCGGGTCGCCCGCGCCCTGTGGCCACCAGGCCGTCGGGCGGGTGTCGGCCCGGTCACCGCTCCCGGCCGCCGCCGCCTCGCCGTACCACCCGTCGTTCGGTCCGTCGAACGGCCCGCGGTGCTGTCCGCCGTACTGTCCGCCGTGCTCCCGGCGGACGGTGGCGGCGAGCGTGTGCCCGGCCTCGGCCGCGCCGTCGAGCAGAGCCCGGTCGCCGGTGGCCCCGGCGGCGGCCAGCAGGAAGGCGCCGACGCCCGCGACCCCGTGGGCGAACCCGAGGTGGGTGATCCCGGCGAGCGCCGAGTCGAACTCCTTCGGCACCGGCCAGACCACCCCCTCCGGCGTGGGCCGGGCGGCGGCCAGCAGGCCGTGCCCGCAGCGGGCGGCCCGGGCGAGGAACTCCCCGGCCGCCCCGGGTGCGGCCGTCCGGGGGTCGGCGGCGAAGCGCAGCTGGAGGAAGCCCGCGCCGGCCGCGCCGTGGCAGACGTCCGGGTTCGGCCACTCGACGGCTATCCGGCGGGCGAGCCCGGCGGCGCGTCCGGCGAGGGCGTCGTCGGCCAGCGCCTCGGCGGCGTCCAGCAGGGCCCAGGCGGCGCCCGAGCGCCCGAAGTGCAGACCCGGCAGCACGACCGGCTCGGCGGCGCACCGGCGCTCGATCCACTCGACGGCCGTCCGCGCCGTCCGGCGGGACTCCTCGCGGACCTCCGCGGGCAGGCCGTCCGCCACGGCGGCCCGGGCGAGCAGGGCGAGGACGCCGGCGGCGCCGTGCTGCACGTTGCACGGGTCGGACCACTGCCCGGCGGGTACGGCGGGCCAGAGCCGGTCCCGCCGCAGCGGGGTGGCGGTGAGGGCGAGGTGGCGCAGCCCGTCGTGCAGCACCCGGTCGACCAGGGCGGTGGGGCCGGTGCGGCCGTCCGCCGGGCCGTCCACGGCGTCGTCCGCGGAGGCTGCGGCGCCCCGGTCCGCCGGCGCGTCGGCCGCACCCGTCACGTCGCCCGCGCCCGCCGGTCCCGCAGCGGCCGTGCTCCCCGCGCCCGGGTCGTCCGGGGCGCCCGTCAGGGCGTACCGCACCCGGGAGAGGCTCCAGCGCCGCTCCGGCTCCTGCGCCCGCAGCCCGAGCACCACCGGCGCGAGCCGCCGCGCGGTGGCGCCCGAGCGGGCGGCGAGGGCCAGCCAGCGGCCGAGACGGTCGGCGACCGGCCGGGCCCGCGGCAGGTCCTCGGGCAGCAGCGGGTCGTGACCGGTGGCGAGCAGGAAGAACAGCCCGCCGAGCGCGTACAGGTCGACCGCCGGCTCGGCCACGCAGGTGCCCTCCCGGAGGGTGCGGCCGGCGCCCCGGGCGTCCCTGCCGAGCGGGTCCCTGCCGAGCGGGTCCCGCCGCGACCGGCCCGCGCCCGCCGGGTCGAAGGAGTCCGGGACCAGGGCGAGGCGCCCCGGCCCCTGTTCGGGGGCCCGGTAGCCGGGGGTGCCGGCCGAGCCCGCCGCCCGGCCCGACTCGGTGGCGAGCTCCAGGTCGACCAGCCGCAGCGACCCGTCCGGCCGTACCAGCACGTTGCCGGGGGAGAGGTCGCGCAGGACCAGTCCCAGCCCGTGCACCCGCTCGACCAGGTCGAGCAGGGCGTGCGCCAGCGGTCCGGCCTCGGCCCAGTCCACGTCGGGGCTGCCGTCCCGGCGCAGCCGGGCCGCCACCCAGCTGCCGAGCGGCTGCCCGGTGATGCGTTCCTGCACCAGGAACAGCGAGTCGTCCTGCTCGATCAGCTCGACCGGTCGCGGCGCCAGGCCCTGCCCCTCCAGCCGCGTCAGCAGCGCGGCCTCGTGCCGCAGCGCCGCCCGGGCGTCGGTGCCGGCCCGGTCCACCTCGATGTGCGCGCGGGCCTGCTTGACCACCACCTCGGCGCCGCCGTCGGTGTCCCGGCCCAGGAAGACGCCGCCCTTGGCGCTGTGCCGGATCTCCCCGGTGACGGCGTACCGTCCGGCCAGCAGCACCCCGCCGGTGCCGCGCCGGGGCGCCGCCGGCCGGGTCGCCCCGGGTCCGCGCCCCGGCGCCGTGCCGTCCCGCGGGGGAGCCGCCGGCCCCTCGGCCAGCGGGTCGCGCGCCCACGGCGGGCAGCGGTACGAGGCTCCGCGCACGTCCTCGACCCGCTCGCCGCCCGGCCCGCGCAGCATCGACCGGTAGCCGCCGTCGTTCCCCAGCTCGGCGCGGGCCGCGAAGGCGCCGTAGCGGTAGTGCACCCGGCTGCCCGGCCGGTAGGGGCGGTCGGAGAGCACCACCGGCCCGGGCAGGCCGTCGGTGGCCCGGTGCAGCGCGGCGGCCAGCCGCCGGAACTGCTCCGCGTCCGCCGGATAGACGGTGATGAACTTGCCCGCCGAACCCCGGTCGCCGTTGCGCGAGTTGATCTCGTGCAGCTGCTCCGGTCCGGCGGCGAACTTGAAGGTGCACGGGTCACCGGCCAGTACCCCGGTGACGGCGGTCAGGACGGCGCGGCCGACCGCCGACGCCGCGCTGACATGGATCTTCCAGCCCTCGTCGGCCAGTTCCGCCGCGGCCGGCCCGGCCGTGCACCAGAAGCCCTCGACGGTGACCTCCCAGTCCCCGTCGCCTCCCCGGCCCCCGGCGCCGGCCAGTGCCGCCCGCGCCACCTCCGGCCACCCGCCGGCCGCGTCCGGCCGGTGGCCCGCCGATCCGTTCCCCCCGGCCGTACGCAGCGATGTGCCCGCCCCCATCCGCATTCACATCCCTTCGTCTCGGCCGGCGCCCGCCGGTGCCCACTGCTCCGGCACCGCGCGACGCACGCCGGCGGCCTGATCGGTTTCTCGGAAGGACGGGAGCGCGGCCCTGCCGCGTCCGCCGCGGGCCGGTCCGACCTGGCCCGCATCCCGGCCGAGTGCCCTTCCGGCTCCCTGGCCGAGGCAACTCCCTTTCGCAGAAGTGAAGTTACTTTCGGTTTCCGGACGGGCTCAACGCGTAGCGGGTCACTTCACTCGTAAGGGTGATCTGGGCGTCGTTTCGAATATGTGCGAGCCGGCCGATGTGTGCGGTGCCCCCGCGTGGCCGGGCGGCCACGGCGCCCGGACGGCCCGTGTCCCGGCCCGCGACCGCGCCCGCGGGCGCCCCGAGCGCTCCGAACGCGCCCCCCGACGGCGCCCCGGCGGCCGCTCGAACGCCGGGAACCGCAGGTTGACGCCGGGCCGCGGACCCCCGGGCCGGGCCCCGGGCGGCCCGGGCGCCCCCGCGCGCACGGTAGTCTCGACAGGTGCCGAAACTGTCCGACGTCATCACCGCGCTCGAAGAGATCTATCCGCCGCAGTGGGCGGAGTCCTGGGACGCCGTCGGCCTGGTCTGCGGAGACCCTCGGGCCGAGGTCCGCCGCGTGCTCTTCGCCGTCGACCCCGTGCGGACGGTGGTCGACGAGGCCGTCGAGTGGGGCGCCGACCTGGTGGTCACGCACCATCCCCTCTACCTGCGCGGCACCACCGGCGTCGCGGCCACCACGCCCAAGGGCCGGGTGGTGCACACGCTGATCCGCGCCGGCATCGCCCTGCACGTGGCGCACACCAACGCCGACCACGCCGACCCGGGCGTCTCGGACGCGCTGGCCGAGGCCGTCGGCCTGCGCGTCACCGGCCCGCTGGTGCCGGACCCGACGGACCCGCTGGGCCGGCGCGGCAGCGGGCGGATCGGCCTGCTGGAGCCGCCGCTGACCCTCGCCGCGTTCGCCGCCAAGGTCGCCGGGGGCCTGCCGGCCACCGCCGCCGGCGTCCGCGTCTGCGGTGACCCGGACCGCCTGATCGGCCGGGTCGCGGTGTGCGGCGGCGCCGGCGACAGCTTCCTCGCGCAGGCGCGCGAGGCCGGTGTCGACGCGTACGTCACCGCCGACCTGCGCCACCACCCGGCGTCCGAGGCCGCCGAGGCGGCGCCGGTCGCACTGGTCGACGCCGCGCACTGGGCCACCGAGTGGCCCTGGCTCACCCTGGCCGAGCGGGCGCTGCACGGCGCCGCCGAGCAGCGGGGCTGGGCCGTGGAGACGAAGGTCTCCCACCGGGTCACCGACCCGTGGACCGCGCACGCCCCCATGTCCTTCACCGCCTGACCCGATTCACAGGAGCTCTCCGCTTGAACGCCGCGCCCGCCGACCAGATCCGCCTGCTCGACCTCCAGGCCATCGACTCGAAGCTCGACCAGCTGGCCCACCGGCGTCGCAGCCTGCCCGAGCACGCCGAGATCGACAAGGCCACCGCCGACCACACCGCGCTCAAGGACCTCGTGGTGGCCGCCCAGGCCCAGCAGGGCGACACCACCCGCGAGCTGACCAAGGCCGAGCAGGACGTCGAGCAGGTCCGCAGCCGCTCCGCCCGCAACCAGCAGCGCCTGGACTCCGGCGCGATCACCTCGCCGAAGGACCTGGAGAACCTCCAGCACGAGATCGGCTCGCTCGCCAAGCGCCAGGGGGACCTGGAGGACGTCGTCCTGGAGATCATGGAGCGCCTGGAGTCCGCCCAGACCCGGGTCACCGAGCTGACCGCGCGCCTGGAGCACTCCACCGTCGTGCTGACCGAGGCCGAGGCCCGCCGGGACGCCGCCTTCGCCGAGATCGACGCCGAGGCCGACAAGGTCAAGCGCGACCGCGAGGCCGTCGTCGCCGTCGTCCCGGCCGACCTGCTGAAGCTCTACACCCGGCTGCGCGAGCAGCAGGGCGGCGTCGGCGCGGCCCGTCTCTACCAGCGCCGCTGCGAGGGCTGCCGGGTCGAGTTCGCCGTCTCCGACCTGAACGCCATCAAGGCCGAGCCCAAGGACGCGGTCGTCCGCTGCGACAACTGCGGCCGCATCCTGGTGCGCACCGCCGATTCGGGCATCTGAGCCGATGGCGGGGCGCAGGTTCGTCGTCGAGGCCGACGGAGGCTCCCGGGGCAACCCGGGGCCGGCCGGCTACGGCGCGGTGGTCCGGGACGGCGACACCGGCCTGATCATCGCCGAGGCTGCCGGGTTCATCGGCCACGCGACCAACAACGTGGCCGAGTACAAGGGCCTGATCGCCGGTCTGAAGGCGGCCCGGGAGCTGGACCCGGACGCCTCGGTGGACGTCCGGATGGACTCCAAGCTGGTGGTCGAGCAGATGTCCGGGCGCTGGAAAATCAAGCACCCCGACATGCAGCCGCTCGCCGCCGAGGCCCGGGCGGTGCTGCCGCGCGGCCAGGTCAAGTACACCTGGATCCCGCGCGAGCGGAACAAGGACGCCGACCGGCTGGCCAACGAGGCGATGGACGCGGGCAAGGCCGGCCGGCAGTGGGAGCCCAGGGCGGCCGGGGCCGAGCGGCCCGCCGTCGCCGACGAGCCCCCGCTGGAGACCGCCGCGCCCAAGGCCGGCTGGGCGGCCGCCGCCGACCTCGGCACGCCGACCACCTTCGTCCTGCTCCGCCACGGCGAGACCCACCTCACCCCGGAGAAGCGCTTCTCCGGCAGCGGCGGCAGCGATCCGGAGCTCTCCGAGAAGGGCCGCTGGCAGGCCGAGCGGGCGGCCGAGGCGCTGGCCTCGCGCGGCTCGGTCCAGGCCGTGGTCAGCTCGCCGATGCTCCGCACCCGGCAGACCGCCGAGACCGTCGCCGCCTGCCTCGGCCTGGAGGTCCGCTACGAGGACGGCCTGCGCGAGGTGGACTTCGGCGCCTGGGAGGGGCTGACCTTCGCCGAGGTGCAGGAACGCCACCCGGAGGACCTCAACGCCTGGCTCGGCTCGGCGAAGGCCAAGCCGACCGGCGGCGGCGAGAGCTTCACCGCGCTCACCCACCGGATCGGCGTCGCCCGGGACAAGATCCTGGCCCGCCACCACGGCCGGACCGTCCTGGTGGTGTCGCACGTCAGCCCGATCAAGACCCTGGTGCGGCTGGCGCTCGGCGCCCCGCCGGACTCGCTCTACCGGATGGAGCTGTCCGCCGCCTCGCTCTGCGCCGTCCAGTACTACGCGGACGGCAACGCCTCGGTGCGGCTGCTCAACGACACCGGGCACCTGCGCTGACGCCCCGGCGGCGGGCCCACCGGAGCCCGCCGCCGGCGCCGTTCGGCGCGGCTCAGTGCACCTCGGTGACCACCACGTCCAGCTGCCAGGGCTTGCGGGCGGTGCCCTCGGCCGCGACCTCCACCCGGTGCCCCAGTCCGAGCAGCGCGTCCACCAGTTCGCCGGGCGTCTTCGGTTCGGCCCCCGCCACCAGCAGGTCACGGACCAGCCGGCCCTTGGTGGCCTTGTTGAAGTGGCTCACCACCGATCGCTTGCCGTCGCGCTCCTGGAGCACCCGCACGGTGGCCGTCCGGGTCACCAGCTCACCGGCCGGCTTCCACGCCGCCGCGTACGCGGAACTGCGCAGGTCCAGCACCAGGCCGTCGGCCACCTCCGGCAGCACGGACGCCGTCGCGGCGCGCCAGTACGGGCCGAGGGCGCCCGGGCCGGGCAGCTTCACACCCATCGAGCAGCGGTAGGGCGGGATCCGGTCCCCGATCCGGACGGCGCCCCAGAGGCCGGAGAAGACCAGCAGCGAGCGCGCGGCCCGGTCGTACGCGGCCTCGTCCAGGGTGGCCAGACCGAGGTTGTCGAAGAGCACGCCGGTGTACACCTCGCCGGCGGGCCGCGCACCGGCCGTCGGCAGCCCCGCGTTCCGGGCCACCTCGCCGCGCAGCCCGGGGCTCAGGCCGAGCACCCCGGCGGCGGCCTCCTCGTCCCCCCGGCAGAGGCCGACCAGGGCCTCCAGCACCCGCGCCCGCGCCGCCGTCAGCCCGGGCAGCGACAGCGCGTCGAGCGCCACCGGAACGCCGTCCCCGGACGCGGCCTTGCCCTCCGAGGGCGGCAACAGCACCAGCACAGCGGACTCCTCAACATTGTGTGGCGGGCGAACCCCGCCACCCTACGCAAGCCGGCCCGGCGGCGGGTAACCCCGCTACCGCCCGGGCCGCGGGGGCGCCGCCGCGACCAGCGCCGCCCCGGCGCCGAGCGCCAGGCAGAGCGGCGAGTAGTAGCGCGCGTTCAGCCGCCTGAAGCGCTCCGTCCGTTCGTTCAGCACGCCGAAGACCAGCGGCCCGGCCGCCCCGCGCGCCAGCAGGACCCCCGCGGCCGTCCGGACGCCGGCCCGGCGCACCCCGCGCGGCCCGACCGCCGGCAGCGCCCCGGCCTCCGCGCCGACCAGGTAGGCCGCCGTGCCCAGCAGCCCCGCCACCGCCAGGCAGGCCGCCGCCGGCGGCACGCCCTCGCCGGTGCCGATCACGGTGTCCGCGAACTCCTGCGGCGACCGCGCCGGCCACGGCGTCACCGTCCAGAGCGCGTGCAGCGCCCCCGTCACCGCCAGCCCCCCGGCCACCGCCGCCCCCGTCACCCGTACCGCGTCCATCCGCCGAGCCCCCTTCCGCGTCCGATCGATGGGGCCACCCTACGAGCGCTTACGGAGAACCCGTTGGGCCGCCGCCCGGCCGCGGCATACGGTGGCACCGAAGGAGAGTGACGAGATGACCATGCGCCCCCTGGACCTGGTGCCCGGCGACGACGACGCGGTGGAGGAGTCCCTGCCGGTCCGGCTGCCCGCGGACCTGCCGCCGCGGACCCGGCAGGCCCTGGAGTTCGCGCTCCGGGCGGCGGCCCAGGCGGTGCTGGCCGGCCGGGTGCGCGTGACCGGGGCGTCCGGCCCGGACCGCGCGGAGCTGGCCTTCGACGTGCGGCAGTCCGAGCTGCCCGAGGCGCTGGCCGAGCGGCCGGCCGCCGGCAGGGAGGAGCGCCGGGCCGCCATGGTCGCCCGGATCCGCGCGGCCAACGCGGAGACGCTTGAACGGCTGAAGGACCTGTGACCGGGCAGCGGCCCGGCGACGACGTCGAGTACCTCGACCTGGCGGACGTCAGCTACCTCGCCGGCGGCCCGGAGAACATCCGCGACGAGGGCGCGCTGCTCTCGGCCCTCGGCCGCCCGCGGGCGACCGTGTTCGGCGCGGACGCCTACCCCGACCTCTGGACCAAGGCGGCCGCGCTCGGCCAGAGCCTCGCCCGCAACCACCCGCTGATCGACCGGAACAAGCGCACCGCCTTCGAGGCGATGCTGCTCTTCCTCGACTACAACGCCGAGCCCTACACCGACCCGCACCCGGACGACGCCGTCGCCTTCGTGCTCCGCCTGGCCACCGGCGGCTACGACGACGCGGTGGCCCTCGCCGCCAAGGACCTCAGGGCGCTGCTCGGCCGCTGAGCGGGGCGGGCCCGGCCGGCCCGGCGGCCCGGGCGCGGACGTCGGCGCGCCCTGCCGCCGACGTCCGACCGGAATCACCCGATTCGCCCTACGCTGCCTGCATGCCACGCCGAAAACTGCGCGTCAAAGCCGCCGACTCGGCCCGGATCAACGCCGAACTGGCCGAGCTGCGCGCCCGCCTGGAGATCCGTACCGAGTGGCCGGAGGCCGTGCTCGCGGAGGCCGAGCGGGCCGCCGAGTCGCCGCGGCTGCCGGAGTACGACGCGACCGACCTCCCGCTCTTCACCGTCGACCCGCCCGGCTCCCGCGACCTCGACCAGGCCATGCACCTGGCCCACCGGCCCGGTGGCGGCTACCGGGTGCACTACGCGATCGCCGACGTCGCCGCCTTCGTCCGCCCCGGCGGCGCGATCGACGCCGAGGCCCGCCGCCGCGTCCAGACCCTCTACTTCCCCGACCACCGCGTCCCGCTGCACCCGGCCCGGCTCAGCGAGGACGCCGCCAGCCTGCTGCCCGGCGAGACCCGCCCGGCCCTGCTCTGGCAGCTCGACCTGGACACCGACGGCGCCGTCGTCCTCGCCGACCTGCGCCGCGCGCTGGTTCGCTCGCACCGCCGGCTCGACTACGACGACGTCCAACGGGCCGTGGACGCCGGCGGCGCCGACGAGCAGCTCGCCCTGCTCGCCGCCGTCGGCCGGCTCCGCGAGGAGCAGGAGCGGGCCCGCGGCGGGATCAGCCTGCCCGTCCCCGAGCAGGAGATCGAGGAGACCCTGCACGGGTACGTCCTCGGCTACCGCGCGCTCGGTCCCGCCGACGGCTGGAACGCCCAGATCTCCCTGCTCACCGGGACCGCCGCGGCGGACCTGATGCTGGACGCCGGCGTCGGCCTGCTGCGCACCCTGCCCGCCGCGCCCGCCGCCGCGTACGAGCGGCTGCGCCGCACCGCCCGCGCGCTCGACATCACCTGGCCGGACGACCTCCCCTACCCCGACCTCGTCCGCTCGCTCGACCCCGGGGCCCCGCTGCACGCGGCCTTCCTCAACGAGTGCACCGGACTGCTGCGCGGGGCCGGCTACCGGGCCTTCGACGAGGCCCGGGGCCTGCCCGCCCCGGCCGACCCGGTGCACGCCGCGCTGGCCGCCCCGTACGCGCACTGCACCGCGCCGCTGCGCCGGCTCGGCGACCGCTTCGCCCAGGAGGTCTGCGCGGCCGTGGCCGCCGGCGAGGAGGTGCCGGACTGGGTCCGGGAGGCACTGCCCGGCGTCCCCGCCCTGATGGCGGCCGGGGACCGCCGCTCGGCCGAGGTCGAACGGGCCTGCGTGGACCTGGTCGAGGCGGAGCTGCTGGCCGGCCGGGAGGGCGAGGACTTCCCCGCGGTGGTCATCGACGTGGACGAGCAGCGGCCCGCGCGCGGCACCGTCCAGCTGCGCGAACCCGCCGTCCGGGCGCGCTGCGAGGCGGCGGGCGGGGCGGTGCTCCCGCTCGGCGGCCGGATCGTCGCCCGCCTGACGCAGGCCGACCCGGCCACCCGCACCGTCCGCTTCGCCGCGCTCTGAGGCGTTCTGACGCGCGTTCCGACGCCCCCCGCGCCGGACCCTCCGCGCCCGGGCCTCCCGCCCGGACCGCCCGGACCGCCCGGCCCGTCCGGGGCCGCGCCACCCGGACGGGCCGATCCACCGCCGCTCCGGGGCGCCCGGGTGGGAGGATCGAGCCGTGGCCGAACCGACCTCCCTCCCCGCGCCGTCCGCCGACCCGGGCCGGCGCCGCAGGCTGCTGATCCTCGGGATCTGCTGCCTGAGCCTGTTCATCGTCGGGCTCGACAACACCGTGGTGAACATCGCCCTCCCGGCGATCCAGCAGGACTTCGACGCCCCGGCCTCCGGCCTGCAGTGGATCATCGATGCCTACACCCTGGTGCTGGCCTCGCTGCTGATGCTGTTCGGCTCGGTGGCCGACCGCTTCGGCCGCCGCCGGGTGTTCCAGACCGGTCTGCTGCTCTTCGTGCTCGGCTCGCTGCTCTGCAGCCTGGCGCCCAGCCTGGAGTGGCTGGTGGTGTTCCGGGCGGTGCAGGCCGTCGGCGGCTCGATGCTGAACCCGGTGGCGATGTCGATCATCACCAACACCTTCACCGAACCGCGCGAACGGGCCCGGGCGATCGGCGTCTGGGGCGGGGTGGTCGGCATCTCGATGGCGCTCGGCCCGCTGCTCGGCGGGTTCCTGGTGGACATCGCCGGCTGGCCGGCGATCTTCCTGATCAACGTCCCGGTCGGGCTGGTCGCCTGCCTGCTGACCGCCCGTTACGTCCCCGAGTCGCGCTCGCCCCGGCCCCGCCGGCTGGACCCGGTCGGCCAGGTGCTGATGGTGGTCCTGCTCGGCTGCGGCACCGCCGCGATCATCGAGGGCCCCGAGCACGGCTGGACGTCCCCGCTGATCCTCGGGCTCGGCGCGGCCGCGCTGGCCGCGCTGGTGGCCTTCCCGTTCTGGGAGCTGCGGGTGACCGAGCCGCTGGTCGATCCGCGGTTCTTCCGCAGCGCGCCGTTCACCGGAGCCACCGTCACCGCGGTCTGCGCCTTCGCCGCGCTCGGCGGCTTCCTCTTCCTCAACACCCTGTACCTGCAGAACGTCCGGCACTACAGCCCGGTCGAGGCGGGCCTGTGGACGTTGCCGATGGCCGGGATGATGCTGGTCTGCGCGCCGCTCTCGGGCCGGATCGTCGGCGGCCGGGGGCCGCGCGGCCCGCTGGTCGCGGCGGGTCTCGGCCTCGCCGCCAGCGGGCTGCTGCTCACCCGGCTCACCGCCGACTCCCCACCGGGCCTGCTGCTGGCCGCCTACGCGCTGTTCGGCTTCGGCTTCGGCATGGTCAACGCGCCGATCACCAATGCCGCCGTCTCCGGGATGCCGCGCGCCCAGGCGGGGGTGGCGGCGGCGGTCGCCTCGACCAGCCGGCAGGTCGGCCAGTCGCTCGGCGTCGCGGTGATCGGCACGGTGGTCACCTCGGCCGTCGTGGGCCCGGTCGCCACCGGCTTCGCCCCGGCCAGCCACGCCGGCTGGTGGATCGTGACCGGGCTGGGTCTCGCGATCCTCCTCCTCGGGCTGGTCACCACCACGGCCTGGGCCACCGGCACCGCCACCCGGGTGGCCGCCCGCCTCGGCGGCGACCCGCCCCTCGTCCGGGCCGGGGTACGGGACGCCCCGCCCGAGCGGTTACGATGACCACTACGGCGGAAGAGCCGGCCGGGCGGTCGCGACGGGTCCTCAGGGCCCGCCGAGGAACGTCCGGGCTCCACAGAGCAGGGTGGTGGGTAACGCCCACCCGGGGTGACCCGCGGGACAGTGCCACAGAAAACAGACCGCCCACCGCTTCGGCGGCGGGTAAGGGTGAAACGGTGGTGTAAGAGACCACCAGCGACCGGGGTGACTCGGCCGGCTCGGTAAACCCCACCTGGAGCAAGGTCAAGATCGGTGCCTCCGGGCACCGTGCGCGGATGTTCGAGGGCTGCTCGCCCGAGTCCGCGGGTAGACCGCACGAGGCTGTCGGCAACGGCAGTCCTAGATGGATGACCGCCTCCCCGGGCCGCGCGAGCAGCCCAGGAGACAGAACCCGGCGTACAGGCCGACTCTTCCGCCCCTCTCCGCTCCCGCCCGCCCCGGCACGGGCGCGGGCAGCGCCCGCCCGTGCCGGGAGCGACCGGCCCGTGCGCCGCTCAGGCCGGGTGGGCCCCGACCGCGTCGCGGATCTGTTCGCCCAGGCCGCCGTTGACCCGGGCGCAGTGCGCGCAGCAGAAGAACCGGCCGGCGACCTCGACGCCGTGGCCGACGATCCGGACCTGGCAGTGCTCACAGCGCGGGGCGAGCTTCTCCATCGCGCACTCGAAGCTGTCGAAGGTGTACACGTCGCCGGTGATCGTCTTGATCTCGAAGGACAGCCAGTAGTCGTTGGAGCAGACGTCGCAGACCGCCATGGGGCCGTCTCCCTTCCTGTCGGGGGGCTGACCGACCTGGCGGGCGCTCAGCCCTCCCAGTCTCGGAGCCCCCGGGGGGAGCGGCCACTCGGCGCACCCGGTCAGGCGGACCGGGCGGACAGCTCCTCCAGGGCGCGCACCGCGCGGTCGGCGTCGTCGGCGCCGACGAACAGGTGGTCGTGGTGGAAGCCGGCCACCACGTTGCAGCTGATCCCCTCCTCGGCGAGCCGCACCGCCACGGCGGCGGTCAGGCCGACGGCCTCCAGCGCCGAGTGGATGTGCAGGGTGATCCAGGCCGCCACGTACTCGTAGCGCAGGCCGAGCGCGTCGGCCTCCTCCTGCGCGACCACCACCGTCACCCCCTCGGGCTCGGCGACCGTCACCACCGGCCGCATCCCGGCGGGCACCTTCGCGGGCAGCGTGCAGTACACGTAGCGCCCCGGGTTGAGCCGCGGGCGCATGCCGCGCAGCAGGGTCGCAAGATCTCGTTCTCCGGCCATGCCCGCCACCGTAACGGCTGGGGGGCGGGCACCGGCCCGCCGTCGCGGCGTGTCGGTGCCCGGGCCCGGCCCCCGGTCAGCCCTGCGTCTTGTGGCGCCGGCTCTTGAGCATCAGGGCGCGCGAGAACTGGTCGTCCGCCGTGGTGGTCCGCTTGGGGAAGTTGGCGTTCATCAGCTTCTGGTAGGCGTCGGGCCGGAACTCGGCCATCAGCAGCCAGCCGCTGCGGACGTAGTCGGTGGGCGCGCTGTTCCCGGCGCCGTCGGTGCCGTCGATCTTGCCCGCGTAGTGGTGCGGCGGCTTGCTCATCACGTCCACGAAGGTGTTCGCGAGCGGGGCCAGCATGGCCGGGGTGATCTTGTAGCGGCCGGACAGGTAGGCCCGGTACAGGCCCGCGCAGTCCAGGCTGCCGTGGTTGTTGTCCTCCTTGCCGTTGGTCGCCGGGGCGTACCCCCAGTCGTAGGCGGGCCTGCCGGCGGGGTCGGTGTAGGTGCGCACCGAGGAGAAGAACCAGTCGACGCTGCTCTGCACCAGGGCGTCGTACCGCTTGACCCGCTTCGGGTCGTCGCCGAGGAGCTGGTGGGCGATCGCCAGGTTCTGGAAGGCGTAGTCGAACATCATCTGCTGGTTCCACGGCACCGGCTGGCCGCCCTTGTAGGGCGAGTCCGCGGCGAAGTACTGGCGGTTGCCCTTGGAGACGTCCAGCAGCCGGGCCAGGATGTGCCGGTCGACGGCGGTGTCCGCCTCGGCGACGAACCGCTTGGCCCGGTCGAGGTAGGTGGCGCCGTACCCGTGCGGGTCGCCGGTGGTCACCGGTGTCTGCCAGAGCGCCGGCGTCCGCAGGATCAGCCGGGCGCAGTTGGCGAGGTGGCCCACCGGGTCGCCCTGCTCGCCGCCGGTGCCGACGGGCTTGGTGGTGACGTCGTTGGGCCAGGCGGGGTCGACCTTGCCGGTCCAGAGCACGTGCTGCCCGACCGGGCGCTTGGCCAGGTCGTTGCGCTCGGAGAGGACGGCGTCGCAGAAGACGATCATCCGGTCGAGGATCGCCCGGTCGGCGGAGACCTCGTACACCAGGCCCATCGCCTTGGTGTCCTCGCCGCTGTGGCCCTGGGCCCACTGGTTGCCGATGTTGTCGGCGGCCGGGGTGAGCGTCTTGATGTACGCGGTGAAGGACTTGATCTCGTCCGGGGTGACGGGGCCGTCCAGGCTGCTGAACGTCAGGGCCGGGCGGGCCTTGCCGACCGCTGCGACGGAGGCGGTCGCCCCCGTCCCCTCCGTCCCGGACGCCACGCCGGCGACCGCGATCACGCCGGCGCTGAGACAGGCCAGCGTCGTGCTTCCGAGCAGGACCTTCACGGGTTTCTTCGGTGCCATGCGCGGACCTCCTGGGCATCGGTCAGCCGTCTGACCGGGGTGAGCCGTCGTGGGGGGGGCCCCCCCCCCCCCCCCCCCGGCCCCCCCCCCCCCCCCCCCCCCCCCCCCCCCCCCCAAAACCCCCCCCCCCCCCCCCCCCCCCCCCCCCCCCCAAAAAA
>NZ_JBHWUI010000160.1:0-18632 GCF_042737525.1 Kitasatospora sp. NPDC059973
GACCGGGCTGCTCGGCCCGGCAGCCACGTTGCTGCGGATCGCGCCCGGGCACGAGAGCGCCGTCGCGGCCGCCCTCGGCGCCGCCGCGGACGCGGTGGCGGTCGACTCGCCCGGCACGGCGGCCGACGCCCTGCGCCTGCTGCGCGCGGCGGACGCCGGCCGGGCCGCGCTGCTCATCGCCGGTGCGCCCGAGCCGGCCGCGCCGACGCCGCCGTTGCCGCCCACCGCCCGCTGGGCCGCCGAACTGGTCGACGGCCCGGCCTCGTTGCTGCCGGCCGCGCGGGCCCTGCTGGCCGGCGTCGCCGTGGTCGGCTCGCTCGACGAGGCGGTGCGGCTGGTGACGGAGCACCCGGCGCTGACCGCGGTCACCGCCGAGGGGGACCGGCTCGGCGCGGGTTTCGCGTACGGCGGCGCGGGCGGTGCGCCGAGCCTGCTGGAGACCCAGGCGGCGGTCGACGAGACCGCCCGGGCGATCGGCGAACTGGACCTCCGCTGCGCCGAGTCGGCCGAACGGCTGGCCGAACTCACCGCATTCCGGGGGGAGTCGGCCGCCGGGCTGGAGCAACTGGCCACCACCCGGCGGAAGGCGGAGCGCGAGCGGGCCGAGGTGGCCGGCGCACTCGGCCGGCTCGGCGGGCAGTCCCGGGCCGCCGCCGGCGAGGCCGAACGGCTCGCGGCCGCGGCCGGTCGCGCCGAGCAGGGGCTGGCCGACCTGCTCGACACCGCCGAGGAGCTGGCCGGACGGCTCGCGGCCGCCGAGGAGTCGGCCGACGCGGGGGAGGACGAACCCGACGCCGCGGAACAGCAGCGGTTGGCCACGGCCGCCACCGGCGCCCGGCAGGCCGAGCTGGAGGCCCGGCTCGCCGTGCGGACGCACGAGGAGCGGGTGCGCGCCCTCGCCGGGCGGGCCGACCAGCTGGACCGGGCCGCGCGGACCGAGCGCGAGGCGCGTGCCCGCGCCGCCGAGCGCCGGGAGCGCGCCGAGCACGACGCCCGGGTGGCGAACGCCGTCGCGGCCGGCGCCCGACAGCTGCTGGCCTGCCTGGAGGTGTCGCTGGCCCGCGCCGACGCCGGACGGGCCGCCGTCGAGCAGGCGCGCGCCGAGCGGGAGGCGCAGCTGCGGGAGCACCGCGAGCACGGCCGCGAACTCAAGGCCGAGCTGGACAAGCTGGTCGACGCCGGGCACCGGGACGAGGTGCTGCGCGCCGAGAAGCGGCTGCGGATCGAGCAGCTGGAGTCCCGGGCGCTGGAGGAGTTCGGCATCGAGGGCGGTGAGCTGCTCGCCTCGTACGGGCCGGACCGGCTCGTCCCGGCGCCGGCACCCGACGACGGCGGGGAGCCCGGCGAGCCGCGGCCGTACGACCGGGCCGAGCAGGAGAAGCGGCTGCGGGCCGCCGAGAAGGCCTACCAGCAGCTCGGCAAGGTCAACCCGCTGGCACTGGAGGAGTTCGCGGCGCTGGAGGAGCGGCACACCTTCCTCGGGGAGCAGCTGGACGACCTCAAGCGGAGCCGGCGCGACCTGCTGGACATCGTCAAGGACGTGGACGAGCGGGTCGAGCAGCTGTTCAGTTCGGCGTACCACGACACCGCCGCCCAGTTCGAGGGCGTCTTCTCGCGGCTCTTCCCCGGCGGGGAGGGGCGGCTGGTGCTGACCGATCCGGACAACATGCTGACCACGGGGGTCGAGGTGGAGGCCAGGCCGCCGGGCAAGAAGGTCAAGCGGCTCTCGCTGCTCTCCGGCGGCGAGCGCTCGCTGACCGCGGTGGCCCTGCTGGTGTCGATCTTCAAGGCCCGGCCCAGCCCGTTCTACGTGATGGACGAGGTGGAGGCGGCGCTGGACGAGACCAACCTGCGCCGGCTGGTCGGGATCATGGAGGAGCTGAGGGAGAGCTCCCAGCTGATCGTGATCACCCACCAGAAGCTGACCATGGAGTCCGCCGACGCCCTCTACGGCGTGACCATGAAGGGCGACGGCATCTCCCAGGTGATCAGCCAGCGGCTGCGGGAGGGGGCGCCCCCGGCCCGTCGGCGCAGGCCGCTCGCGCAGCCGGCCGGGCAGCGGGAGGCGGCCGCCGCCGCCCGTCCGACCGGGTGATCCACCGGCCGACGCCGGGGCAGCTGCCCGTGGGCGACCCGATCACGGATACTGGACGGGTTGTGACTCCTCCCCCTCGCGCGCGAGGGGGCTTCTGATTCAGCCGCTTGACGACCTCATGACGGCCAAGCCCCGACCGGTGCCGGACGGCACCGCGTCGGCGTAAGGGAGGCGGCGACGCCCCGTGCGTCGGTGACCGAAGGATCACTCTGTCGTGGGATCCCGAGAAGGAGATTGATGTGGAATACGTGATCCTTGCCGTTGTCATCGCCGTGCTGGCCGTCGGCGCGGTCGCCGGCCTGGTCGTCTCCGGCAGACGACGCCGGGAGCTCCCCCCGAAGGCGCGGCCGCCGGTCATCACGCCGCCCGGGACCCCGCGGGAGCCCCAGGTCGGCGAGGAGGCCGCGCCGCCGACCGAGGAGCCGCGCCGCACCGTCGAGGAGGTCGAGCTCCCCGAGGCCGAGGCGGCCCCGGAGGCTCCCGAGGCGGTCGAGGCCGAGCAGGCGCCGGCCCTCGAAGTCCCCGAGCCCACCGCCGGCCGGCTGGTCCGGCTGCGCTCCCGGCTCTCCCGCTCGCAGAACTCGCTCGGCAAGGGCCTCCTGTCGCTGCTCTCCCGCGAGCACCTCGACGAGGACACCTGGGAGGAGATCGAGGACACCCTGCTGACCGCCGACGTCGGCGTCGCCCCCACCCAGGAGCTGGTCGAGCGGCTGCGCACCCGGGTGAAGGTGCTCGGCACCCGCACCCCGGACGAGCTGCGCGCCCTGCTGCGCGAGGAGCTGGTCGAGCTGGTCGGCAAGGACGCCGACCGCACGGTGCACTCCACCAAGCACGAGGCCGGCCCGGCCGTCGTGCTGGTGGTCGGCGTCAACGGCGTCGGCAAGACCACCACCACCGGCAAGCTGGCCCGGGTGCTGGTCGCGGACGGCCGCTCGGTGGTGCTCGGCGCGGCCGACACCTTCCGGGCCGCCGCCGCCGACCAGCTGCAGACCTGGGGCGAGCGGGTCGGCGCGCGGACCGTCCGCGGCCCGGAGGGCGGGGACCCGGCCTCGGTCGCGTTCGACGCCGTCAAGGAGGGCATCGCCGAGGGCGCCGACACCGTGCTGGTGGACACCGCCGGCCGGCTGCACACCAAGACCGGCCTGATGGACGAGCTGGGCAAGGTCAAGCGGGTCGTGGAGAAGCACGGCCCGGTGGACGAGGTGCTGCTGGTGCTGGACGCCACCACCGGCCAGAACGGTCTGATCCAGGCCCGGGTCTTCGCCGAGGTGGTCGACATCACCGGCATCGTGCTCACCAAGCTGGACGGCACCGCCAAGGGCGGCATCGTGGTCGCGGTGCAGCGGGAGCTGGGTGTCCCGGTCAAGCTGATCGGGCTCGGCGAGGGCGCCGACGACCTGGCGCCGTTCGAGGCGGGGGCGTTCGTGGACGCGCTGATCGGGGACTGAACCCCGGCCGCTGTCCGAGGAAGGGTCCGCTCCGGTCGGGGCGGGCCCTTCGGCGTGTCCCGGCGTCTTCCGGGGCGGCGCGGTGGGGGAGCGGGCGGCGGCCCCTCGGGGCCGGCGGGCGGGGTGGTTACGACGCGAGCCAGGCGGGCTCGGCGCTGCGCTCGCGCCCGCGGTGGCAGGCGTAGGCGAGGGTGCCGAGCAGCAGCCGGGCCTCGGGCGGGCAGCCGGCGTTGTCACGGGTAGGCCGGCGCAGCCAGCGGACCGGGCCCAGACCGCCGAGCACGGTCGGCGGCGCGGCGACGTAGCTGCCCTCGCCGTGGCAGGTGAGGTCGAGCGCGGCGTCGTCCCAGCCCATCCGGTACAGCAGGTCGGGCAGCCGCCGGGCGGTGCCGGCGGCGACCAGGAACTGCAGCCGGCCGGTGGGCGAGGCCAGCACCGGGCCGACCTGGGTGCCCATCCGCTCCAGCCGGACCAGCGCCTGGAGGCCGGCCTGCTCGGGGACGTCCAGGACGTCGAAGGCGCGGCCGGTGGGGAACAGGACGGAGACGTTCGTGCCGGTGCGGTCCGCCGGTGCGCCGCCGGGGGCCGGATGCAGACCGGGCGCGGCACAGCGGGCGGCACCGCAGTGGCAGCGGGCCGCGGCGGCCGGGCCGGCCTGGTTGCCGACGGTGACCGCCCAGCCCCAGCGGCCGGTGTACTCCGCGGCCGCCCGGGACGCGGTCACCCGGGTGCGGCGGCGTGCGCTCAGCGGGGCCAACCGCAGGTGCCCCAGTCGAAGTTCGCCGAACAGGTTGTCCATGCCTCCCCCAACAGGTTCTCGTTGCCGATGGTTACGGGATGGTGACTTTGTGTTGATTGTCCGTTGCGTCGTGCGTGGTGCGGGAGCGGCGCGCAGCGCATGGCGTGCGCCTGTTGCGGTCCTGCGCCTCGGGCGCCGCCTTGTGGGGGGCGGTGCCCGTGCCGGATCGTCGTGTCCACGAGGCGGCCGTCTACCGGGGTGGGCGGCAAACTCGCCTGGGGCTGCCGTGGGTTGCAGGTGAGGGGCCGAGGTGCCGGTGGGGACTTGGCAGCCCGCATATGCCGGACCGCCGGGACTATCCAGTGAAGCGTGTGCGGTCTTGGATCGGTTCACTCCTGGGGGTGGCGAAAGGTGGCGTTTCGCCAGGGCCGCTCCCCGGGACCGTGTGCGGGGCGTTACGTTCAGCACGCAGACATCGTCGGGGAGTCCGCTTCCGGCCCTGTGGGGGCGGGAGTTGGGGAATCTGACGGCTCGTCCGCGAGGATGGCACACCAGTGCGACGAGTGGTCCGACCAGCGGTCTCGACAGCACCTCGGGTACGGAAGAGAAGCAGCACGTCTGGCAAGAGCCCGCAACCGTCGGGCGGTCACGATCGGGGCCCCGCAGGGGCCGGGCGGGATGGGGACGTTCCCATGGCAGAGAAGCAACCCAATGAGAAGCTGAGCACGTGGTTCGCCCGCAGCGGCTGGTCCAAGGGCGAACTGGCCCGCCAGGTCAACCGCCGGGCCCGCCAGATCGGCGCCCACCACGTGTCCACCGACACCTCGCGGGTGCGGCGCTGGCTCGACGGGGAGCAGCCCCGCGAGCCCATCCCGAAGATCATGTCGGAGCTCTTCTCCGAACGCTTCGGCTCCGTGGTCTCCATCGAGGACCTCGGGCTGCGGGCCGCCATCCCGGTCTCCACCGTCGGCGGCGGCGTCGACCTGCCGTGGAGCGCCCCGCAGACCGTCCAGCTGATCAGCGACTACTCGCGCAGCGACCTGATGCTGAACCGGCGGGGCTTCCTGGGCACCTCGCTCGCCATGACGGCCGGCGCCGCGCTGATCGAGCCGATGCAGCGCTGGCTCGCCCCCGGCCCGAACGGCGCGCCCACCCCGATCCTGACCGCCGCCAACGGCGGCGAACCGTTCACCGGCCGGCTCTCCGAGCCCGAGCTGGAACTGCTGGAGCAGACCACCGTCATGTTCCGGCAGTGGGACGCGCAGAACGGCGGCGGGCTGCGCCGCAAGGCCGTCGTCGGCCAGCTGCACGAGGTCACCGACCTGCTCCAGGAGACCTACCCCGAGCAGACCACCCGGCGGCTGTTCCGGCTCACCGCCGAGCTGGCCCACCTGGCCGGCTGGATGTCCTACGACGTCGGCATGCACCCCAGCGCGCAGAAGTACTACGTGCTGGCCCTGCACGCCGCCAAGGAGGCCGGCGACCGCCCGTTCGGCGCGCTGATCCTCACCGACATGAGCCGCCAGATGATCCACCTCAACCGCGGCGAGGACGCCCTGGAGCTGATCCACCTCGCCCAGTACGGCAGCCGGGACACCGCCACCCCGCGCCAGCAGGCCCTGCTGTACGCGATGGAGGCGCGCGCCTACGCCACCATCGGCGAGGTGAACCGCTGCGCCCGGGCGGTCCGGCTGGCCGAGGACACCTTCACCGACATCCGCGAGGGCGACGGCGACCCGGACTGGCTGAAGTTCTTCTCGCCGGCCGAGCTGAACGCCGAGAACGCGCACTCCTTCCGCGACCTCGCCTACCACTCGGACCGGGCCGAGCTGTACGCCTCGATGTCCGCCCCGGTCATGGAGCGGGCGGTCGACCTCTTCCGCCAGGACGGCGACCACGTCCGCTCCTACGCCTTCAACCTGATCGGCATGGCCAGCGTGCACCTGCTGCAGCGTGAGCCCGAGCAGGCCGTGGTGATGGCCGAGCAGGCGGTGGAGATCGCCACCAAGGTGCGCTCCGAGCGGCTCAACTCCAGGGTCCGCAAGACCACCGAGGCCGCCGCCGCCCGGTACGGCGGGGTGGACGCGATCAGCCGGCTCAAGGAGCGGGTGGTCCAGGACATCCCGGAGTACGTCTCGGTGGTCTGACCCGCACCGGCGCCCGCCCCCAGCCCCCCTGGCCCCCTGGCCCCCCGGGCCCCCTCAGCCTCCACCGACCGTGACGGCCGCCGCCGCCACGGTCGGTGGTGTGTCCGGCACCGCGCGTGCCGCGGGGCGGCACGGTAACCCACCGGGCCCGGCGGCACGGCCGTGGTTCACGTAGGCGTAACCCGCGCGTCGCCGTCGTCACGGTCGCGAAACACCGGGTCGCATCGGTCGAAACCCGACTTCGGCACGCTCCTCCCATCGCCGACACCCCGGGTGGCACGGGACAGGTATCCCGGGTGTGGAGCGGCTTCCATTCATGAGGAGACGCCGATGCCGGACGGCTTCAGCGCGGGCGATACCGCCTTCGTGCTCATTTGCGCGGCCCTGGTCATGGTGATGACCCCCGGGCTGGCCTTCTTCTACGGGGGCATGGTCAGGGCCAAGAGCACACTCAACATGCTGGCGATGAGCTTCCTCTCGCTGGGCATCGTCAGCGTGCTCTGGGTCCTCTACGGGTACTCGCTCAGCTTCGGCCCCGACGCCGGCGCCGGGCTGATCGGCAACCTGGACTTCCTCGGGATGCACGGAGTGGGGCTGAACGACCTGACCGGGACCATCCCGGTCACCGCGTTCTCCGCCTTCCAGCTGATGTTCGCGATCATCACCCCGGCCCTGATCAGCGGGGCCGTCGCGGACCGCGCCAAGTTCACCGCCTGGGGCCTGTTCATCGCCCTCTGGGTGACCGTCGTCTACTTCCCGGTCGCGCACTGGGTCTTCTTCTTCGACGGCGGCAACGGCGGCTGGCTGGGTGACCGCAACGGCGTGATCGACTTCGCCGGCGGCACCGCCGTGCACATCAACGCGGGCGTCGCGGGCCTGGCGCTCTGCCTGGTGCTGGGCAAGCGGGTCGGCTTCCGGAAGGACCCGATGCGCCCGCACAGCCTGCCGCTGGTCATGCTCGGCTCCGGGCTGCTCTGGTTCGGCTGGTTCGGCTTCAACGCGGGCTCGGCGCTGGCCGCCAACGGCGTCGCCGCGATGGCCTTCGTCAACACCCAGGTGGCCACGGCGGCCGCGCTGCTCGGCTGGCTGATCTACGAGAAGCTGCGGCACGGCGCGTTCACCACGCTGGGCGCCGCCTCCGGCGCGGTGGCCGGTCTGGTCGCCATCACCCCCGCGTGCGGTTCGGTCAGCCCGCTCGGCGCGGTCGCGATCGGCCTGATCGCCGGCGCCGTCTGCGCCGCGGCGATCAGCCTCAAGTACCGCTTCGGCTTCGACGACTCGCTCGACGTGGTCGGCGTGCACGCGGTCGGCGGTGCCATCGGCTCCCTGCTGGTCGGCCTCTTCGCCACCGGCACCGTCGGCCAGACCGCCAAGGGCCTGTTCTACGGCGGTGGCCTGGAGCAGCTCGGCAAGCAGGCGATGGGCGTGGCCGTGGTCGCCGCCTACTCCTTCGTCGTCTCCTGGCTGCTGGCCAAGGCGATCGACAGCACGGTCGGGTTCCGGGTCGCCGAGGAGGTCGAGGTGGCCGGCATCGACCAGGCCGAGCACGCCGAGTCCGCCTACGACTTCAGCGCGCTGGGGGCCGGTCCGGCCAGGATGGCCGCCGCGGTGGTCGCCGAGTCCACGTCCGGGCCCGCCAGGGCCGCCGGGAAGAACACCGAGAAGACCGGGGTCGACGCCTGATGAAGCTCATCACCGCAGTCATCAAGCCGCACCGCCTGGACGACGTGAAGGCCGCCCTGCAGGCCTTCGGGGTGCACGGGCTGACCGTCACCGAGGCGAGCGGTTACGGCCGCCAGCGAGGTCACACCGAGGTCTACCGGGGCGCGGAGTACACCGTGGACCTGGTACCCAAGGTCAGAATCGAGGTCCTGGTCGAGGACGACGACGCCGACCAGCTGATCGACGTCCTGGTGAAGGCCGCCCGGACCGGCAAGATCGGCGACGGCAAGGTCTGGAGCGTCCCGGTCGAGACCGCCGTGCGGGTCCGGACCGGTGAGCGCGGCCCCGACGCCCTCTGACCAGGACCCCTTCCTCCAGGACAGGGCCTAGCATTCAGCACGATCCCGCCGGCGGGCCCGTGACCACCCCGTGGTCGCGGGTCCGCTGACGGCGTATCAGCGCTCCTCGCGCGAATCGGCGTTCCTCGCGCGACCCGGGCGCCGCCCGCTCGACCAGCGCGCGCTCAGACCGGACGACGACGGACGGGGACCCCCGATGACCACGCAGCCCGACCCGCCCTCCCGGCCCGCCGCCGGGCCCGCGACTCCCGCGACTCCCCCCGTCCGCCCGTCCGGGGACGACGGCCCGCCCGACCACGGCGCCGCCCGGGCCCGACTGCTGGACACGCCCGGCCTCGTCGGAACCGCCCGCCGCACCGCGCTGGCCGCGCTCACCGACGAGTGGCTGGCCGGACTGCTGGCGGCGGCCGGTGCCCCGGCCGGCGTCGCCCCGGCCGGCGTCGCCCTGGTCGCGGTCGGCGGCTACGGGCGCGGCGAACTCTCCCCGCGCAGCGACCTCGACGTCCTGCTGCTGCACGACGGTCCGCTCGACCCGGAACTGCCCGAACGCGTCTGGTACCCGGTCTGGGACGCCGGCGCCTCGCTCGACCACTCCGTCCGCACCCTCGCCGAGGCCCGGACCGTCGCCGCCGACGACCTCAAGGCCCAGCTCGGCCTGCTCGACGCCCGGCACATCGCCGGCGACCGGGAGCTCACCGCCGGGCTGCGCTCCGCCGTGCTCGCCGACTGGCGCGCCGGCGCCCCGAACCGCCTGCCCGAGCTGCGCGAACTCTGCCGCGAGCGGGCCGAGCGCCACGGCGAGCTCTCCTTCCTGCTGGAGCCGGACCTCAAGGAGGCCCGCGGCGGCCTGCGCGACGTGGTCGCGCTCAACGCGATCGCCGCCACCTGGCTGGCCGACGCCCCGCGCGACGGCCTGGACGCCGCCGCCCTGCGGCTGGCGGACGTGCGGGACGCGCTGCACCTGGTCACCGGCCGGGCCACCGAGCGGCTCAGCCTCCAGGACCAGGACCAGGTCGCCGAACGGCTCGGCGTACTGGACGCCGACACCCTGCTGCGCCAGGTGTACGAGGCCGCGCGGACCATCGCCTACGCGAGTGACGTCACCTGGCGGGCGGTGGACCGGGTGCTGGCCGCCAGGACCACCCGGGGCCGGCGCTCCTCCCGGCTCTCCTTCCCGTTCACCGGCACCGGTCGGGGCGGCGGCGCGGTGGCCCGCGGCGCGGTCCAGCGCCGGCCGCTCGCCGAGGGCGTCGTCGAGCAGGACGGCGAGGCGGTGCTCGCCCAGGGGGCCCGCCCGGCCGCCGACCCGGTGCTGCCGCTGCGCGCGGCGGCCGCGGCGGCGCAGAACGGCCTCACCATCTCCTACGCGACGGTCCGCCGGCTGGCCGCCGAGTGCCGCCCGCTGCCGGTGCCCTGGCCGGACGAGGCGCGCGAGCAACTGGTCACCCTGCTCGGCGCCGGGGAGGCCTGCCTGCCGGTCTGGGAGGCGCTGGAGGCGGAGGGCCTGATCACCCGGCTGCTGCCGGACTGGGAGCGCGTGCGCTGCCGTCCGCAGCGCAACGCGGTGCACCGCTGGACGGTCGACCGGCACCTGGTGGAGACGGCCGTGCGGGCCGCCGCGATGACCCGCCGGGTGGCCCGGCCGGACCTCCTGCTGGTCGCGGCGCTGCTGCACGACATCGGCAAGGGCTGGCCCGGCGACCACAGCGAGGCGGGCGAGGTGATCGTCCGCGACGTGGCCGCCCGGATGGGCTTCGACCACGAGTCCGTGGAGACCCTCGCCGTGCTGGTCCGCCACCACCTGACGCTGGTGGAGACCGCGACCCGGCGGGATCCGGACGACCCCGCCACCGTGGAGGCGATCACCAAGGTGGTCGCCACCCTGCCGCAGCTGGAGCTGCTGCACGCGCTGACCGAGGCCGACGCGACCGCCACCGGCCCGGCCGCCTGGAGCCGCTGGCGGGCCTCGCTGGTGGAGGGCCTGGCGGCCCGGGCCGCCGACCGGCTGGCCGGCGCGTACCCGTCGCCCGACCCGGGCCGGTGGGGCTCGCACGCCGGCGAGGCGGCGCCGACCGCCGAACAGGAGCGGCTCGCCGTCGAGGCCGCCCGGACGGGCGGTCCGGCGCTCTCGCTGCTGGCCCAGGCCGACGGGGACGACCAGCCGGGCACCGAGCCGATGGGCGTGCGGCTGACCCTCGCCGTGCCCGACCGGCCGGGTCTGCTCGGCACGGTCGCCGGGGTGCTGGCCCTGCACCGGCTGACCGTCCGCTCGGCGGGCCTGCGCGAGCTGGACCCGATCGGCGCCGGCCCGGTGCTGCTGCTGTCCTGGACGGTGGCCGCCGAGTTCGGCGAGCTGCCCGAGGCGGCCCGGCTCCGGGCCGACCTGCGCCGGGCGCTGGACGGCTCGCTGGACGTCTCGCGGCGGCTCGCCGAGCGCGACGCGGCCGCCCCGCGCCGGCGCGGCATCCCCACCCCGCCCCCGGTGGTCGCCGTGGCGCCCGAGGTGGCCTCGGCGACGGCGACGGTGCTGGAGGTGCGCGCCCATGACGCCCCCGGCCTGCTGCACCGGATCGGCCGGGCCCTGGACGCCGCCGGTGTCCGGGTCCGCACGGCGCACGTCAGCACGCTCGGGGCGGAGGCCGTGGACTCCTTCTACCTGACCGATCAGGCGGGCCGGCCGCTCTCCGGCCGGCGGGCGGGGGAGGTGGCGCAGGCCGTCCGGGCGGCGCTGGGCTGACCGGGCCCCGACGCCCGCCGGGGGCCCGTCGCCGCTCCGCGGCCGCGCCATGGCCGAGCCGTCGCCGGGCCGTCGCCGCCCTCGCGGGGCGGCCTCGGGGCCTGCGGGCGGCCGTCGGAGCCGCCCGCTCCGGGCGCCCCCGGGCCGGTTCGTCCGGGGGTGGAGACCGTTGCCAGGGCGGCCGGATACCCTTGGGGGCGACGACCGTACTGATCCCGATGCCGCAGAGGACCCGCGACGACGTGTTCGACACCCTTTCCGATCGCCTCGCAGCGACGTTCAAGAACCTCCGGGGCAAGGGCCGCCTCAGCGAGGCGGACATCGACGCCACCACCCGCGAGATCCGCATCGCGCTGCTGGAGGCGGACGTCGCGCTGCCGGTCGTGCGGGCCTTCATCAAGCAGGTCAAGGAGCGGGCCCTCGGCGCCGAGGTCTCCGGCGCCCTGAACCCCGCCCAGCAGATCATCAAGATCGTCAACGAGGAGCTCATCGCGATCCTCGGCGGCGAGACCCGCCGGGTGAGGTTCGCCAAGAGCGGCCCCACGGTGATCATGCTCGCCGGCCTCCAGGGCGCCGGTAAGACCACCCTCGCCGGCAAGCTCGGCCACTGGCTGAAGCAGCAGAAGCACACCCCGCTGCTGGTCGCCTGCGACCTCCAGCGCCCCAACGCCGTCAACCAGCTCCAGGTGGTCGCGGAGCGCGCGGGCGTGGCCTTCTACGGCCCGCAGCCGGGCAACGGCGTCGGCGACCCGGTGCAGGTCGCCCGCGACTCGATCGAGTACGCCAAGCAGAAGCAGTACGACGTCGTCGTCGTCGACACCGCCGGCCGTCTGGGCATCGACGCCGAGCTGATGCAGCAGGCCGCCGACATCCGGGCCGCGGTGAACCCGGACGAGGTCCTGTTCGTCGTCGACGCGATGATCGGCCAGGACGCGGTCACCACCGCGCAGGCCTTCCTCGACGGTGTCGACTTCACCGGTGTGGTGCTGTCCAAGCTCGACGGCGACGCCCGCGGTGGCGCCGCCCTGTCGGTCGCGCACGTCACCGGCCGGCAGATCATGTTCGCCTCCAACGGCGAGAAGGTCGACGACTTCGACGCCTTCCACCCGGACCGGATGGCCTCGCGCATCCTCGGCATGGGCGACATGCTCTCGCTGATCGAGAAGGCCGAGCAGACCTTCTCGCAGGCCGAGGCCGAGAAGATCGCCTCCAAGCTGCAGGGCGGCGGCAAGGACTTCACGCTCGACGACTTCCTGGACCAGCTGGAGCAGGTCCGGAAGATGGGCTCGATCTCCAAGCTGCTGGGCATGCTGCCCGGCATGGGCCAGATCCGCGACCAGATCAACAACATCGACGACAAGGACGTCGACCGCGTCGGCGCCATCATCAAGTCGATGACCCCGGCCGAGCGGAGCGACCCCAAGCTCATCAACGGCTCGCGCCGGCTGCGCATCGCCAAGGGTTCGGGCGTCCAGGTCGGCGAGGTCAACAACCTGGTCGAGCGGTTCTTCGAGGCCCGCAAGATGATGTCGGCGATGGCCTCCGGCAAGGGCATCCCCGGCATGCCGGGGATCCCGGGCATGGGCGGCGGCTCGAAGAAGTCCGCCAAGAAGGCCCCGGCCGCCAAGGGCAAGCGCAAGAGCGGCAACCCGCTGAAGCGCGCGCAGGAGGAGGCCGCGGCCGCCGAGCGCCGCGCGCTCGGCCCGGGCGCCGGCCAGCCGCCGGCCCAGGGCGGCGCCTTCGGCCTCGGCGCGGGCAAGGGCCCGTCCGACTTCGAGCTGCCCAAGGAGTTCAAGGACCTGCTGTAGGTCCTGCTGCAGGTCCTGCCGCGGTTCCGCGGCACCGGCCCGCCCCCGGCACCGTCCGGGGCCGCCGTCGGCCTTCGAACGGCCCGCCACCCGGGGTATCCGGGTGGCGGGCCGCTCACATGTCCGATGATGGTGGGGTGAGAGTGACGATCAGGGCCCCACGGGCCGACGACGAGGTTCCGTACGCCGAGGCCGTCCGCCGGTCCGCCGAGCACATCGGGCGGTGGAACCCGGTCGAGCCGAACGGGCTCCCCGATCTCCTGGAGCGCCAGGGCGCCGGTCTGCGCACCTTCCTGATCGTCGATCAGGCCACCGGTGGGCTGGTCGGCAAGGTGAACGTCGCCAACATCGTGATGGGCCGGTTCTGCAACGGCGCGCTCGGCTACGACTCGTACGTGCCGTTCGCCGGGACCGGCCGGATGAGCGAGGGCATGCGGCTGGTGCTGGACCGCTGCTTCGCCCCGCAGACGGCCGGCGGTCTCGGCCTGCACCGCCTGGAGATCAACGTGCAGCCGGACAACGCGCGTTCGATCGGGCTGGCCAAGCGGCTCGGCTTCCGGCACGAGGGGTACACGCCCCGGATGCTGTTCCTGAGCGGCGCCTGGCGGGACCACGAGCGGTTCGCGCTGACCGCCGAGGAGTGGCCCGGCGCGGGGGAGTAGCGCGGCGCGGGGCGGGGTGAGCGGCGCGGTGCCGAGGCGGGGTGAGCGGCGCGGTGCCGAGGCGGGGTGAGCGGCGCGGCGTGGCGGGTGTCCGGGGCGCCCCGGGTGCCCGGGGCGCGGCCGTGCGGGCGCGGCGTTGCGGCTGTCTCGCCCGGATGAATGTCCGTATTGTCCGATAGGTGACCGATCCCGTACCGCCGCGCCGGACCCCCGACCAGCCCTGGCGCTCCGAGGGTGCCCCACCCCCGCAGCCGCCCCGTCGCAAGATGCCCGGCGGCTGGATCGGCCTCGTGCTCACCGCCCTCGTGGTGTTCCTGATCACCGACCTGCTGCTGTCCTTCTTCGGCAACGCCGGCGCGACGACGATCTCCTACACGGAGTTCAACAACCAGCTCAACAACGGCAACGTCACCAAGATCTACTCCAAGGGCGACTCCATCGAGGGCACCCTCAAGAGTGCGGCGCCCAAGCCGGACGGCGCAAAGGGCGACTACACCGAGTTCGACACCCAGCGCCCGTCCTTCGCGGGCGACAGCCTCTGGACCACCCTCCAGCAGCAGGGCGTCGAGGTCACCGCCAAGCCGGTGGTCCAGCAGCGCAGCTTCCTCGCCAACCTGCTGATCTCGCTCGCCCCGATGCTCCTGCTGATCCTGATCTGGGTGCTGCTGGCCCGCCGGATGGCCGGCGGCATGGGTGGCGGCCCGCTCGGTCGCAAGGCCCCGCCCAAGCCGGTCACCGCCGAGCAGGGCAAGCGCACCACCTTCGCCGACGTGGCCGGCATCGACGAGGTCGAGGCCGAACTCGCCGAGGTGGTCGACTTCCTGAAGAACCCGCAGCACTACCGGCGGCTCGGCGCCAAGATGCCGCGCGGGGTGCTGCTCGCCGGTCCGCCCGGCACCGGCAAGACCCTGCTCGCCCGGGCCGTCGCCGGCGAGGCCGACGTGCCGTTCTTCTCCGCCTCGGCCTCGGAGTTCATCGAGATGATCGTCGGCGTCGGCGCCGGCCGGGTCCGGGAGCTGTTCGCGGAGGCCCGCAAGGTCGCCCCCGCGATCGTCTTCATCGACGAGATCGACACCATCGGCCGCCAGCGCGGCGGCAGCGGCGGCATGGGCGGCCACGACGAGCGCGAGCAGACGCTCAACCAGATCCTCACCGAGATGGACGGCTTCACCGGCTCCGAGGGCGTCATCGTCATCGCCGCCACCAACCGGGCGGACGTCCTCGACCCGGCCCTGCTGCGCCCCGGCCGCTTCGACCGGCGGATCACCGTCAGCCCGCCGGACCGCGACGGCCGCGCGGCCATCCTGCGGATCCACACCCGGGCCGTCCCGCTGGCCGGGGACACCGATCTCCACCAGCTTGCCAAGGTCACCCCCGGCATGACCGGCGCCGAGCTGGCGAACCTGGTCAACGAGGCCGCCCTGCTGGCCGTCAAGCGCAAGCAGGACGCGGTGGGGGAGCGGGACCTCTCGGACGCGCTGGAGAAGGTCCAGCTGGGCGCCGTCCGGCCGCTGGTCATGCCGCAGGCCGAGCGGGAGCGCACGGCGTACCACGAGAGCGGCCACGCCCTGCTCGGCATGCTCCAGCCCGGCGCCGACCCGGTCCGCAAGATCACCATCGTGCCGCGCGGCCGCGCCCTCGGCGTCACGCTGTCCACCCCCGAGACCGACCGCTACTCGTACACCGAGCCCTACCTGCGCGGCCGGATCATCGGCGCGCTCGGTGGGATGGCCGCCGAGCAGGTGGTCTACGGGGTGATCACCACCGGCGCGGAGAGCGACCTGGAGCAGGTCACCAACATCGCCCGGGGGATGGCCGGCCGCTGGGGGATGAGCGAGCGGGTCGGCCGGCTCACCGCCGTCCCCTCCGACCCGCAGGGCGCGTACGGGCTCTCCGCGGCGCCGACCACGCTGGACGCGGTCGACGAGGAGGCCCGGCGGATCGTCGCCGAGTGCTACGAGGAGGCGGTGCGGCTGCTGACCGAGCAGCGGGCCAGGCTGGACGCGCTGGCGGCCGCGCTGCTGGAGGCCGAGACGCTGGACGAGGAGGCGGCGTACCGGGCCGCCGGGGTGCCCCGGAAGGCGCTCGACCAGGCGTGAGCCGGCCGAACGGGGGCGTCCGCGATGGCTGCGGGCGCCCCCGTTCCGGCTCCGGTGGTGGGGCGGTGCGGCGGCTGGGCTGTCCGGTGGTGCGGCTCGGCGGCTCGGCGGCTCGGCGGCTCGGCGGTTCGGCTGTTTGCTGTTCGGCGGCTCGGTGGTGCTGTGGTGCGGTTCTGTCGCGCTGTGGTCCACGCGGTCGCTCGCCGGTCGCTCCGGGGCCGGCCGCTCCGGGGCCGGTCGCTCCGGGGGCGGTCGGGCTACCGCGGCTGGTCGGCGATCAGGTACCGGAACACGTTCTCCATCCGGACCGAGCCGTCCGGCCGCAGGTACGGCTGCAGCGCCTCCTCCAGCTCCTTCGCCACCAGCGACAGCCCGGAGAACTCCGCCGCCGCGTCGTAGAGGCCTGTGGAGAGCAGCCCGCGCACCGCGCTGTCCAGGTCCGGATAGGCGAACGGGCAGCTCACCCGGCCGCTGCCGGCCGGGCGCAGGCGGGCCGGCCCGAGCAGGTCCTCCAGGGCGCCGGGCGTGCTCAGCCCGAACGGGTCGCGTGCGGTGGTGCGCCCGGCCATCCGCCGGGCCACGTCCAGGACGGCCGCGCTCTCGCAGCGCTCCGGCGGGCCCCAGGCGGCCAGCACCACGTGCCCGCCGCGCAGCGTCAGGCGGGCCGCGTCGGCCACCACGCGCTGCGGATCGGCGGCTCCCGGCAGCTGCTCGAAAACCGTGACCAGCGAATAGGCCGAGCGGGGGACCTCCGCCGGTGGCCGGGCACCCGCGCCCACCTTCAGCCGACGGTCCCGCGCCAGCTCGCGCAGCTCGTCGTGCGGCTCCAGACCGGCGACCTGGGCACCCCGCCCGGCGGCCAGCAGCAGCGCCAGGCCGGAGCGGCAGCCCAGGCCGAGCACGCTGCTCGCCGGGCCGACCTCCAGCCGGGCGTAAACCGCCTCGTAGAGCGGTACCAGCATGCGTTCCTGGATCTCCGCCCAGTCGCGCGCCCGCGCGGGCCACGCCCCCGCGACCCGCCGGTCGTGCGGATGTGCGCCTGTGGGTCGTACGGTCATGCCGGTCGTTCGAGCTGAAGCCATCGCGGCCTCCCATCCGGTCCTTCGGTGTCCTGCTACGGCTCCCCCAAAGTCCCGCCCCACTCCAGCGAACAGCGGCTCGGGCGCGGCGTCCAGAGGGGTGCAGGGTGGTGCGCGCGTGTCGCGGTCGTGCGCCCCCTGGCGGAACCGGGGCGCCCTTCAGCCGCCGGGCGCCCCGGGCACCGTCCCGGCCCGGGCGGGAAGGGGACGGCTTGCGCGCGAACCGGTTCCGTGGAACGGATTCGAAGTCAGGCCCCTTGTCCCCGTACCATTCGCCCCATGGCAAAGGCACCCGTTCTCACCCCCCAGGCGGACGACTTCCCGCGCTGGTACCAGGACCTCATCAACAAGGCCGAGCTGGCCGACAACGGTCCGGTGCGCGGCACCATGGTCATCCGACCGTACGGCTACGGCCTGTGGGAGCGGATGCAGCAGGAGATGGACGCCCGCATCAAGAAGGCAGGCGCGCAGAACGCCTACTTCCCGATGTTCATCCCGCAGTCCTACCTGACCAAGGAAGCGGAGCACGTCGAGGGCTTCGCCCCCGAGCTCGCCGTGGTCACCCACGGCGGCGGCAAGCAGCTGGACGAGCCGGTCGTCGTCCGGCCGACCTCCGAGACCATCATCAACGAGTACTTCTCGAAGTGGGTGCAGAGCCACCGCGACCTGCCCCTGCTGATCAACCAGTGGGCCAACGTGGTCCGCTGGGAGCTGCGTCCGCGGGTCTTCCTGCGGACCACCGAGTTCCTCTGGCAGGAGGGCCACACCGCCCACGCCACGTACGAGGACGCCCGTGAGTACGCCTCGATGATCCACACCCAGGTCTACGGCGACTTCATGACCAACGTGCTCGGCATCGACGTCGTGCTCGGCCGCAAGACCGCCAAGGAGCGCTTCGCCGGCGCGATCAACACCCTCACCCTCGAAGGCATGATGGGCGACGGCAAGGCGCTGCAGATGGGCACCAGCCACGAGCTGGGCCAGAACTTCGCCAAGGCGTTCAACACCACCTACCAGCTCCAGGGCGCCGAGCGCGAGTACGTCTGGCAGACCTCCTGGGGCGTCTCGACCCGCATGGTCGGCGGCCTGATCATGTCCCACGGCGACGACAACGGCCTGCGGGTGCCCCCGCGCCTGGCCGCCGTCCAGGCCGTCGTCCTCGCCATCAAGGGCGACGACGCGGTCATCGCCAAGGTGCGCGAGATCGGCGCCCGGCTGGAGGCCGTCGGCATCCGCGTGGTCGTCGACGACCGCACCGACACCCCGTTCGGCCGCCGCGCCGTGGACTGGGAGCTCAAGGGCGTGCCGCTGCGCATCGAGGTCGGCCCGCGCGACCTGGAGAACGGCACCGCGATGCTGGCCCGCCGCATCCCCGGCGGCAAGGAGCCGGTCTCGATCGACGCGCTGGCCGAGCTGCTCCCGGGTGTCCTGGAGGAGGACCAGGCGCTGCTGCTGCGCCAGTCCCGCGAGCGCCGCGAGTCCCGCACGGTCGACGTGACCAACCTGGACGAGGCCGTCGAGGCCGCCGCCACCGGCTGGGGCCGGATCTCCTGGGCCGAGCTGGGCCCGGAGGGCGAGGCCAAGCTGGCCGAGCAGGGCGTCTCGGTGCGCTGCATCGTGGCCGCCGACGGCTCGGTGCCGCAGACGGACGACCAGGACGGCAACATCGCGATCGTGGCCCGCGCCTACTGATCGGTCGCTGATCGGCCGCTGACCGGCCGCTGAGCGGCCACGTCCACCGGCCGGCTCGCGCCGCCCACTGAACGGCGCGCGGATCCGCCGGCGCACCGACAGCGG
>NZ_JBHWUI010000161.1:0-18506 GCF_042737525.1 Kitasatospora sp. NPDC059973
GGACGTCGGACCGGCCGACGCACCGCGCCCCGCCGCCGTTATGCCACGGCCTGGCCGCGCCAGCGCCGGTAGGCCGGTTCGAGTCCGGAGAGGATGGTGTCGAAGCGGCGCGTGCTGGTGGTGGAGTCGACCTGGAGCCGGCTGATCTGCAGCGGGTGGTCGGGAAGACGCGGGCCCAGGCGGTGGTCGGAGAGGAACCCGAGCCGGTACCCCAGCTCCTGGAGGACGGTTTCGGCGCGCGGGTCGTGCCCTCCGTCGGGGTAGGCGAAGGCGGTCGGCGGCTCGCCCAGCCAGCGGGTGAGCGCCTCGTGCGCCCCGGTGATCTCGGCCCGGACGGTGACGTCGTCGCAGCGTCCGAGACAGGGATGCCCCTGGGTGTGGTTGCCGATGGCGACGCCGCCCGCGCGCAGGGCGATCAGGTCGGCCGGGGTGAGCTGTTCCTGCCGGGGCGGTCGCCGGTCCGCGCTGACCCGCAGTTCCTGGAGGCTGCGCCGCCGGTCGGGGTCGGGCATGGCCTTGAGCCGGCGCAGCACCTGGGAGGGGTGCCCGCAGTCCAGCGAGCGGGCGCGCCCGCCGTGCCGGGCCAGGAAGTCGGCCTCGTGCCACCAGAACGGCTTCTCCGTGCCGATCAGCTCGGAGATGACGAAGGCGGCGGCCGGGATGCCCCGGTCGTTGAGCGCCGGCAGGGCGTGCGTGAGCACGCTGCGGTCGGCGTCGTCGAAGGTGACCAGGACACTGCGGGCGGGCAGCGGCCGCCGCTCGGCGACGGCCTGCTGGACGGCCGCCAGCGAGACGGGGGTGGCGAGTCTTCGGAGCCGGTCGAGCTGGGCGCCGAAGGACCGCGGATCGGTCACGCCGTGGTAGGCGAGCACGGCGAGCCGCTGCGCGGCCCGGGCCCGGAACAGCGGTTGGACGGGGGCGAAGCGCAACCAGTCGCCCCGCTCCTCGGGCCGGTCGGCCGCGGTCGGCGCGGCGTGCCGGCGGGCGGCCTGCCGTCCGCGCGGCAGCGGTTGGGGGACCGCCGCGACCGCGGGGGCCGCCGCCGGCCGGCCCGGTGCGGGCGGCGCGGTCACGGACTGCGTGGTCATCGGTGGTGCGGCCGCCGAGTGCCCGGTGGCCCGTCGCCGAGCGGCCGGCTGCCCGGCGGCCGCCTGCGGCAACGAGCGCACGTGGGCGCTCGGCAGGGTGCTGATGACGGACCCGATCCGGGCCATGGAGGTCGACGTCGTGGACTTGGACTGCGGCACGGTTCCCCCTCGGTCGCCGGTGCGGCGTGGCGGTACCGCCGGAGGTTGGAGCCCGGCCTCCGACTCCAGGGCACGGCGGCTCCGCCCCCTGGTGTTCTCCGGTCCTCGGCGGGGACTCCCAACCCGCACCGCGGACGGCTCCTGGATCGCTCAATGTAGTGGAGACAGATGTGCCCGGTGGATGGTTGTACCGGACAGCCGAGGAATTTTCGCGGGCCGAAAACAGGCGCCTCCGGGCGTACGCCGGAGCAGCGACGGCGCCCGTGACCGGGCGAGAGCCGGTTGCGGAGAGTAGTCGATATATCGCTTCCTGCGGGCTGCCTCCCGGGCCGCTCCGGGGTACCTTGGCCTCATGGCAGATGCGGAACGTGATCATTTGCACCCTCATGGGGCGACCAGGATGGCCCGCGTGTGGAGCGGTGGCGCGCTGGTCACCCACCAGCTCCCGCTGGCCGTGGTCGGTCTGGCCTGTCTGGCGCTCGGCATCGTGGTCGCCGTGGCGGTTCCGGACAGTGACGGCCCCGCGTGGGCGATGGCCGTGGCCGGCTGCCTCGCGGCCGGGGTGCTGCTGCTCGGCCGGATCGCGTTCGCCCTGCTCCGGTACCGGCGCGGCGCCACCCTCTGAGGCACCGGCCCACGGACCCGCGCCGTCCTCGGCGCAGGCCCGGCCTCGGGAGGCGGCGGGCGGCGCCTCCCGGGCCGCCCGGCCGGTGGCCCGGGTCCGTGCCCCGGGTCCGTGGCCCCGCCGCGCGGCCCGTGACCGTCCTGACCGGCCCGTGAGCCGCCCCGGCCGCCACCGGCCGTCACCTGAACGGGCGATCGAGCCCGACCGGTCGGATCGGCCGGTTTCGGCCCATCTGCCTATGCCTTCTCGCTTCTTTCACAATTCCGGGCCATCAGCCCCACAGTTCCCCCTACTGTGATGTCCGTCCGGCAGCCAACTGCGCCGGATGCGAGGCCACTTGACGGCGCCGGGGAGGGCGCCGCAGAGGGGGGAGCAATGAGCGGCACCGCCGCGCCCGGAGCACCCGAGGCGGCCGGACCGGCCGGAGGCATCCGCACCAGGGTCAAACGCCAGCTGGCCCGCAGGGTCGGGGCCCGGCCCGGCGAGGGCGCCACCGTCCTGATCTACCACCGCGTCGGCGGCGACAGCCCCGACGAGCTCGACGTCGGCACCGCCGACTTCACCGCCCAGGCCGACCTGCTCGCCGAGCTGCCGCCGGGCCGGGTGGTCTCCCTCGACGAGGCCGTGGACCGGATCGAGGCCGGCCGCCGCACCCCCGCCACCGTACTCACCTTCGACGACGGCTTCGCCGACGTGTACGACAACGCCTGGCCGCTGCTGCGCGACCGCGCCCTTCCGTTCACCGTCTACCTCGCCAGCGGCCACGTCGGCGGTGAGATGCGCTGGGAGGGGTCGACCGCCAGGACCACGGGCGCCCCCGCGCTCAGCTGGGAGCAGCTGCGCGAGATGACCGCCTCCGGCCTGTGCACGGTCGCCAACCACACCCGCAGCCACGCCCGCCCCGAGCTGCTCACCACCGCCGAGCTGGACGCCTGCAACGACGACGTCGAGCAGCACCTCGGTGTCCGCCCCCGGCACTACGCCTACACCTGGGGCGTCCCGGTGCCCCACATGGAGCCGGCCCTGCGCGCCCGGTTCCGTACCGCCGCCACCGGCGAGGTCGGCCGCAACGCGCCCGGCGTCGACCCGGTCCGGCTGCGCCGGGTGCCCGTCCGCCGTACCGACCCGATCGACTTCTTCCGCGCCAAGCTCTACGGCCGGCTGATCCCCGAGCGCGCCTACGCCCGGATCGTCGCCACCGCGAAGGCGGTGGGCGCCCGTGCCTGACCCCACCCCGATACCCGCCACCGCGGCCGCCGGACCCGCCCCGCGGCTGCGCGGCCCCGGCGGCCGGCCGCTGCGCGTCGCCCACCTCACCACCGTCGACATGAGCCTGCACCTCCTGCTCGCCACCGAACTCAAGGTGGACCTGGAGGCCGGCTTCGACACGTACGGCATCAGCGCGCCCGGCCCGTACGTGTCCGAGATCGAGGCGATCGGCGTCCGGCACGAGCCGCTGCACGCCCTGACCCGGTCCTGGCGGCCGCGCGCCGACGCCGCCGCCGCCCGCGAGCTGCTCGCCGTGCTCGACCGGCTGCGACCCGACGTCCTGCACACCCACAACCCCAAGACCGGCGTCCTCGGCCGTGTCCTCGGGCGGCTGGCCCGGGTCCCGGTCGTCGTCAACACCTGCCACGGCCTCTGGGCGCAGGCCCACGACCCGCTCGCCAAGCGGGCGTTCGTCCTCGGCGCGGAGGCCTTCGCCGCCCGCTTCTCGCACGCCGAGCTGTACCAGAACGGCGAGGACCGCCGCGCCCTGGCCCGGGCCGTCCCGGGCCGCCGCTCACGGGTCGTGGGCAACGGCGTGGACCTCAGCCGTTTCGCGACCGCCCCCGGCGACCGGGCCCGCGCCAGGGCCGGGCTGCGCGCCGAACTCGGCGTCGGCCCGGACGAACTGCTGGTCGGCGGCGTCGGCCGCAGGGTCGCCGAGAAGGGCATCCGCGAGTACGCGGAAGCGGCCCGCGCGCTGGCCGGCAAGGCCCGGTTCGTCTGGATCGGCCCCGACGACCCGGACAAGCCCGACGCCCACGGCGCCGAGTCCGGCGTCGAGTTCCCCGGCCCGCGCGGCGACATGCCCGCGGTGTACGCGGCCCTCGACGTCTTCGTCCTCCCCTCCTACCGGGAGGGGTTCTCCCGCTCCGCCATGGAGGCCGCCGCCGGCGGCCTGCCGATGGTGCTCAGCGACATCCGCGGCTGCCGCGAGATCGGCACCCACGACGAGCACCTGCTCCTCGCCCCGCCCGGGGACGCCCGGGCCCTCACCAGCGCGCTGGACCGGCTCCTCACCGAACCCGGCCTGCGCGAACGGCTCGGCGCCGCGGCACGGCGCCGCGCCACGGCGCACTTCGACCAGCGCGCCGTCGCCGGGGTCTCGCTGGAGACCTACGCGGCCGTCGCCCGCGCCAAGGCACTGCCCTGGACGGTCGACTGAACCCACGCACTCCCACCAGACCGCATCAGGGGGAAGGACCGTCATGAAGCGAGGGGGGGACCTCGCGGTCACCGTCCTGGCCGGGATCGTCGCGATTCCGCTGGGCCTGCTGATCGCCCTGCTGATCCGCTGCACGACGGGCGGACCGGCGCTCTTCCGCCAGACCAGGACCGGATGGCACGGGAAGGAGTTCGAGATCCTCAAGTTCCGCACCATGCGGGACAAACGCTTTCCCGAGGAGCCGGACGCGCCCCGGATCACCTGGCTCGGTGACCTGCTCCGCAAGACCAGCCTGGACGAGCTGCCGCAGCTGTGGAACGTGGCCCGCGGCGAGATGGGCGTGATCGGGCCCCGGCCCACCCTGCCCGAACAGGTCGTCCACTACTCCCGCCGCCAGCGCGGCCGGCTCGACGTCCGGCCCGGCCTCACCGGCTGGGCCCAGGTCCGGGGCCGCAACTCCCTCACCTGGCCCGAGCGGATCGAACTCGACCTCTGGTACGTCGAGCACCGCTCGCTCCGGGTGGACCTGCGCATCCTCGCGCTCACCGTCGGCGTGCTGCTGCGCCCCAGCGGGATCACCGCCGCCGGCGGCGTCAACCCCGGCTTCCCGGCGCCCACCGAGCCGCTGACCGCCGGCCCGGCGGCCGCCGGCCACGAGAGCGCCGGCCACCAGCCCGTCTCCCACCACCCCGTCTCCCACCAGCCGGTCGGCTCCGCCGCCAGGCCCGCCGACCCCGCCGTCCGGCCGCTCACCGCGATCAGCCTGCCCCGGCAGGCCACCGCGCCCCGGCTGGCGCAGCCCGTCCGGACCGCCGTCGAGGAGGTGTCCTGATCCCCGAAGCGGGCAGGATGGCCGCCATGGCCACCGACCACCGAGCACTCTGGATCGCCGGCGCCGGGGGCGTCGGCCGCGAGGCGCTGGACACCGCCCTCGCGGCCGGCGTCCCGGTCGCCGGCTTCCTGGACGACCGCGGGCACGGCGGCACCGTCCGCGGCCTGCCCGTCCGCCGGCCCGACGACGTCCCGGCCGGCGCCCGCTACCTGGTCGGGATCGCCGCCCCGGCCGTCCGGCAGCGGCTCAGCGCGCTGCTGGAGGCCCGCGGCGCGCTGCCCGCCACCCTCGTCCACCCCCGGGCCCTGATCGCGCCCGACACCGAACTCGGCCCCGGCAGCCTGGTGATGGGGGGCGCGTACGTGTCGAGCAGCGTGCGCCTCGGCGCACACAGCCAGGTCCACTACAACGCGACGGTCGGCCACGACAGCGTGTTCGGCGAGCGGGTGACGGTCTATCCGGGCGGCAACGTCTCGGGCGCGGTGCTGCTCGCCGACGGCGCCACCGTCGGCAGCAACGCCGTGGTGCTGCAGGGGCGCCGGATCGGCGCCGACGCCTTCGTCGGCGCGGGCGCCGTGGTGACCAGGGACGTCCCGGCCGGTGAGGTGGTGGTCGGCTCCCCGGCCCGGCCGCTGCGCGGATAGCGGCCGGGCCGCCGGCCGTCCGGGTTCCCCGCCGACCCGCCCGGGTGGTGCCCGCCGAACCGGCGGACGGCGGCCCGCACGGGCGGCCGTCCGCGGGCGGCAGGCTCCCCTGCGCGCGGGCAACGCCCGGGTAGGGGCCCGGCGGTGGACTCCCCGGGTGCCTGCCGCGGTGCCGGATAGGGTGCGGGGCATGGCTATCCCCGCGTTCCTCGCCGAACTCCGCGCCGTGGTCGGCACCCGCCCGCTCTGGCTCAGTGCCGCCGTCTCGGTCGTCTTCGACGACGACGACCGGGTGCTGCTGATCCAGCGGGCCGACGACGGCCGCTGGGCCCTGCCCGGCGGCATCCTCGACCCCGGCGAGCAGCCCGCCGACGGCGCGGCGCGCGAGTGCCTGGAGGAGACCGGGGTGGTGGTCGTCCCCGAGGTGCTCGCCGGGGTCGATGTCTCGCCCGAAGTCCGCTACCCCAACGGCGACGTGACCCAGTACCTGGTCCTGGTCTTCCGCTGTCGCCCGGTGGGCGGTGAGGCCCGGGTCAACGACGACGAGTCGCTCGCGGTCGGCTGGTTCGCGCTCGACGCGCTGCCGCCGATGGTCGAGGCGGAGCACCGGGCGCTGCGCCAGGCCCGGGAGGGCCGGGGAGCGGCGTCCTTCCTGTGGGAGGGCGGGGAGCGTCCGTGACCGGCCCGATGGCCGATGTCCCCCTGCTGGACGGGCCGGTGGAGGTCCGCGGGGCCCTGCACCTGGAGCGCACCGGGTACGGCCTGCGGCCCTGGCGGCTGCCGGCCTGGACGGCCGCGCAGTTCCCGGACGAGGCGCTGCGCCGGGTGGCCCAGATGCCCTCCGGGGTCCGGCTGGCCTTCCGGACCGCGGCGACGGTGCTCGAACTCGCCCTCCGGACGCCGGCCGATCCCGTCCACCCCGGCGCGGTCGAGCTGGCGCTGGACGGCGTGCGGACCGACCGGGCCGCCCTGCCGGTGGCCGGCGGGCCCGCCGAACTGCGCTTCACCACCGCGCCGGTGACCTCGGCGCCGGGCGACGGCGCCACCGAGCGCGAGGTGGAGCTGTGGCTGCCGCAGTGGACCTCCGTCGAGCTGGTCGCGCTGCGCGCCGACGCGCCCGTGCTGGCGCCCCGCCCGAGCGGCCGCCGCCGCTGGCTGCACCACGGCAGCTCGGTCAGCCAGGCCCCGGAGGCCGATTCGGCCGCCGGTACCTGGCCGTGGATCGCCGCCGGCCGGGCCGGCGCGGACCTGCTGAACCTCTCGCTGGCCGGCAACGCCCACCTGGACCCGTTCACCGCCCGGACGGTGCGGGACCAGCCGGCCGACCTGATCAGCCTCAAGCTCGGCACCAACGTGCTGTCCGCCGCCTCGTTCCGGCGGCGGACCTTCGGACCGGCCGTGCACGGCTTCCTGGACACCGTCCGCGAGGGCCATCCGGACACCCCGCTGCTGCTGGTCTCGCCGCTGTTCAGCCCGCCGTTCGAAGGCACCCCCGGACCGGGCCGGTACGAGGAGACGCCCGGCGGGCCCCGGTTCGCCGCGACGGGCGACCCCGCGGACGTCCCGGCCGGGGCGCTCACCCTGGAGACGGTCCGCGCCGACCTGGCCCGGATCGCCGCCGTCCGGTCGGCCGGCGACCCGCACCTGCACCACCTGGACGGGCTCGCGCTGCTCGGACCGCGGGACACCGACGGGCTGGCCGACCTGCTGCACCCGAACCCGGCCGGGCACCGGCTGATCGGCGAGCGGTTCGCCGCGCTCGCCTTCGGCCCGGGCGGCGCCTTCGCCGAGGGCTGAGCACCTGGGGCTGAGCACCTGGGGCCGAGCGCCTGGCTGTGAGCGCCGGGCCGCGAGCACCGCACCGCCCCGGCCCCGCCCCGCGCGTCAGAGCGTGCGGAACCACTCCGCCGTACGCTCCAGCCCCTCGCGCAGCGCCACCGGCCGGACGTCCGGGAAGAGCTCGCGCAGCCGCGCGTTGTCGGCCTGCGAGTCCCGGACGTCGCCGGGCCGCGGGTCGGTGTGGGTCACCGCGACCGGCCGCCCCAGCACCGACTCCATCGTGCCGACCAGCTCCAGCAGCGACGTCCGGGTGCCGAAGGCCAGGTTGACCGGATCGGCGTGCACCACCCGGCGCAGCACCGCCTCGGTGATCACCTCGGTGACGGTGCCGACGTAGGTGAAGTCCCGGCTCTGGCCGCCGTCCCCGTGCACCGTCACCGGCCGCCCGGCCAGGGCCGCGTCCAGGAAGGCCGGTACCACGGCCGCGTAGGCGTGCCCGGCGGGCTGGAGCGGGCCGAAGACGTTGAAGAACCGCAGCGGCAGCACGCCCAGCCCGTAGCAGTGGTGGTAGGCGGCCAGATAGGACTCGGAGGCCAGCTTGCTGACCGCGTAGGGGCTCATCGGCGCGGTGCGCATGGTCTCGCGCTTGGGCAGCTCGCGGTTGGCGCCGTAGACCGAGGACGAGGAGGCGGCGGCCACGTACAGCCCGCCGGCCCGGCGGGCCGCCTCCAGCACCTCCAGGGTGCCGGTCGCGTTGGCGTGGTGGCTGGCCAGCGGGTCCGCGACGGAGCGCGGGACGGACGGCAGGGCGGCCAGGTGCACCACCGCGTCGGCGCCCGCGAAGGCCTCGTCCAGCAGGGCGGGGTCGAGGATGCTGCCTTCGTACAGGGCGGCGTCGACGCCGGCCAGGTTCGCCTTGTGGCCGGTGGACAGGTTGTCCACCACCCGGACCAGCTCCACCTCGGGGCGGGCCAGCAGGGCCCGGACCAGGTTGGCCCCGATGAATCCGGCTCCGCCGGTGACGACCACGCGCATGGCTGGGGCTCCCCCTCCGCACCCGCCCGGCCCGCCCGGCCCGGCCCTGTGCCGATGGTAGCCGGGCGGTCACCCGCGGTGGGGCGGAACGGCGAGAAGGGCCCAGCGGTCCCGGCCCGCTCAGTCCTTGCGCTGGCGGTACGCCTCCTCGGCCGCGTCCAGGACCGCGGCGAGGTCGCCGCCGGCGGTGGCCGTCGCGACCGCGGCCACCGCGCCCTCCACGAACGGTGCGTCGGCGAACCGGACCGGGAACGGCAGCCCGTGCTCGTCCGCGTCGGAGAGCAGGGCCCGGACGGTGGTCACCGCGCTGCCGAGGTCGGCGAGCATCACCACCCCGTGCCCCTGGTCGACCCGGCGGGTGGCGGCGGACACCAGGACGGCGCTGATGCCCGGACCGGAGTCCGGGTCGCCGCCGGTCGCGGCCACCGGGGAGGGGGAGTCGGTACCGGCCAGCGCGAGCGCCAGGGCGCGTACCGCGGCGGCCAGCTCCTGGCTGTGCGAGACCAGGACGACCCCGACCCGTCCGTGCAGGGGCGGCCGGCCGGGGGCCGACCGGGGCAGCGGGGTGCGCGCGGGCGGGGTGCGAGGCGCCGGGGGGTGGGCCGAGGGGGCCTCGGAGATGGGGATGACATCGGCGCTGGTGCCGTCCCGGCGGCTCATCGGCTGCTCCTGGGGGCGTCGGGGTGCGGGCCCTCCTCACTCTGGCAGCTCGGGCGCCGCCCGGCGGGGCGGGACACGCTCCGGACGGGGCGCCCGGCCCGATCGACGGACGCTTTCCGGCCGTGGGCCCTAGGGGTGTGTGCGCCGCGGCCAGATCCGACGCGACTTCGCCCCCATCCCCTAGCACAGCGCGGCGGCCCGCGGGGCCCGCCGGCGGAGCGCCGCCCCCGGTCGGGGGAGTCCTCGGCAACCCGCTGACCGGGGCGGCGGCGGTGACTAGGCTGGCCTCGAAAGCCGTCGGGAGGAGACCAGTAATGGCAGCCAATATCGGGACTGACGTGGAGTCGGCCGTGGGCACGGGCGTCGAGGTGCCCGCACCGTCGCCGGAGCTCGCGCCGAGCGGGAAGCCGAAGGTGGACTTCACCGGGGCGACCTGGCTGTGCAGCAGTCAGGGGGTCGGGGATGTCCAGATCGCGTTCGTGGACGGCTACATCGGCATGCGGGACGGCCGCCAGGAGGACGGGCCGGTCCTGGTGTTCACACCGGGCGAGTGGCGGGCCTTCGTGCTCGGCGCCCGGGACGGCGAGTTCGACCTCACCTGAGGCCTGCCCGGCCCGCCCGGCCTGCCCGACCCGCCTGATCGCCCGTCCTGGCCGCCGCGGACCGGCCGGGGAGCAGGGAGGGAAGTGCCGGAACGGGTCCCGTGAGGGGCCCGTTCCCATCTTGTGATCAGCCTTGAGCGTACCCGGTCATAAATTCTGTTGACTGTTAGACAAGCGCAGCTCAGAGTATGAGCACAGGCAGACGCCGTGCCCACCGCCCCCACGCGGCCAGACACGGCGCCTGCTGTGCAGCCCGGCAGTCACGCCGGACCTGCCTCCCAGTCATCCCCTGCGCACCGGGGGTGCGTTGGCCGGTCCCGGCCCACAAGGGGCCGGCAGTCGCCGGGAGGCTGACACCGCTGCCGAGAGCGACTCGACGTCGGTGCCGGGTGCTCGGGACCCGCACGCCCCCACGCGGCGGCGTCCCGAGCAGATCCGCGGGAGCGACGGGCCGGGGCCCCGCGGACCTTGCTTGTGTGGCTTCGAACTGCTGGCTTGTGTGCTGTGCTGTGTGCGACGACGAAGCTGGGTGCTCGGCGGATCGGCACGACGATGTGCACAGTGAGGGATACGCGTGTAGGGCCGCGTTGCGACATGCCGTCCCCCCGAAGGGTGAAACCCAGAACGGCTGTCGTGCTGAACCGAACGTAGCCCGGACGGTTGCTCAGAGTCAACATTGGTCTCTGAGCGTGGATCTCCGTCCAGCGCCCCACCCACCCCGCGAGAGTGGTGTGCCGGGCACGTACGATGTTCCCATGTCTTTTCTCCGCCGTCGCTCCGGACAGCCCACCGGCCCGGACTTCGACGTGCTCGCCATGGACCCGGGCGACTGGCCCGGCGACTTCGGCGCGGCCATGATGACCGGCCCGGACGGCTCCTGTCAGGGGATTTTCCTCCGCTACGACCTGTTCGGAGGCAGAGGCCCGGCGATGTTCATCGGCAACCTCCCCGAGGGCTCGCCGGCCCGCGAGACCGGGGACGAGGTGCCCTTCGAGGTCCGGCAGCTGCTCGCGGCGCTGGAGAACGAAGAACCGGTCGAGTTCGTCTCGGCGGAGGACTTCCCGGTGATGCTCGGGGACGACCTTCTGATCGTGAAGAAGGTCAAGGTCAGCGAGGGCCGGGTGTTCTGCTCGCAGTTCGGCCGCAGCGACGGCGTCCAGGTCACCATCGCCTCCTGGGACCGACCGATTTCGGACGACCTCTACCAGCTGCTCAAGCCGCTCCCGGCGGACATGTTCCAGCAGGGCTGACCGGCACTTCCGCGGCGGCGCGGCCGGGGCCGTTCCGCGCTCCGGGCACTGCTTGACGGTTTCGATCATCGCTTCGTACAGTCGCGAACATGTCGTGCCGTCTCCCGCTGCTGACCCGTCGCAGCTACCTGGACCTGCGGCGCACCGCAAGCGCGGCGTGTCCGGGCCACTGAGGGGGATTCGTCCCCGAGGCGGCGGGTGCCCGGCCGAGTGGCCGGCGCCGATCCGGGGGCGGGTATTGCGCTGACTTCCGGGGCCGTCCACCGGTACCGCGCGCCCGTCCGGCGTGCCGCCCGCACTTGCCGAGCCCACGCTGCCGCCCGGAGGCACCAGCACCATGACCACCACCGCTGCCGATCAGTCGCCCGTCGCCGCCGCCCTCGCCGGGCTGCCCCGGGTCGTGGACCTGCTGGCGGCCCGCGCCGAGGAACACGACCGCGACGCCACCTTCCCCTACCAGGGCATCGAGGCGGTGCACGAGGCCGGCCTGCTCACCCTCACCGTCGGACAGCGGTACGGCGGCCCCGGCGGCACGCTCGCTGACACCGTCCGGGTGCTCGCCCAACTCGGCAGGGGGGACGCCTCGGTGGCCGTGGTCACCGCCTTCACGCTGCTGCAGCACGCCGAGCAGGCCCGGGTGGCCGCCTGGCCGGCGGCCGGCTACCGGCGGCTGCTCACCGAGTCCCGCCGGGGGCCCGCCCTGGTCAACACCCTGCGCGCGGAGCCGGGCGGCCAGGGCGGCGCCCAGCCGGCCACGGTGGCCCGGCGGGACGGTGACGGCTGGCTGCTCAGTGGCCGAAAGACGTACTGCGCCGGTGCCGAGGCGCTGGCCTGGATGGCCGTCACCGCACGGACCGAGGAGCCGGTACCGCGGATCGGCACCTTCCTGGTGCGCGGGGACAGCGAGGGCATCGAGGTCGATCCGACCTGGGACCAGCTCGGCCTGCGGGCCAGCGCCAGCCACGACGTCGTCCTGGACGCCGTCCGGGTGCCGGGCGAACTCGCGCTCGGACTCACCGCCCCGAGGAGCAACGGCCCGAGGACCACCGGCCGGGCCGGCGGGCCCGCCCGCGCCGGAACCGCGCCGTCCGGTGCCGAGGCCAGGGGCGTCGAGGTCAGGGGCGCCGAGGCCGGCGGCATCGAGGACGCGGGTGCCGCGGCCGCGGTGCCCGCCGCCGAACTCACCCGCGCCTGGCACGATCTGGCCCTGTCCGCGGTCGCCCTCGGGGTCGCCCGCGCCGCCGAGCAGTGGCTGGTCCGCTTCCTCCACCAGCGCACTCCGGCCAACCTCACCGAGCCGCTCGGCAGCCTGCCCCGGTACCGCTGCGCGCTGGGCGAGATCGAGGCCCAGCTGATCGGCGCCGAGGAACTGGTCAACGGACTGGCACCGCGGGTGGACCGGGCCGAACCGGACGCCGTCGCCCGGACCGGTCCGGCGCAACTGCTCGCCACCCGGGCGGCGATAGCGGCCGTCCAGCAGGCGGTCTCGCTCACCGGCAACCCCGGCCTGAGCCGGCGTCACCCGCTGGAGCGCTATCTGCGGGACGTGCTCAGCAGCCGTGTCCACTTCGCCCCGGACGAGGCCGTCCTGGACGCCGCCGGCCGGGCCGCCCTGGAGCGCGGGCGACGCCTCTGACCGGCCGGGCCCGGCCGCGGCCCGAACGGCCCGGGCCCCGACCGCTCGCGCACGATCGGTCGGGGCCCGGGCCGTTCGCCCGGCTCAGCGGGTGCCGACGGCGGCGCGGACGGCCCGGCGGGCCAGCGCCGCGTCGTCGTACAGCCGGCGGATCATGATCCGCTGCTCCTCGCCGGCGCCGGGCACGTCGTACAGCCGGATCTCCCGCATCAGCACGAGCACCAGGTTCACCAGGAACGCGTCCCGGGCCAGTGTGCCGCCGCTCTGCGCGAGTTGGCTGATCTGCCGGCGGGCGGCGGTGTCCCCGGAGAGGACGCTCCAGAGCACGGCCAGGTCGTAGCCCGGCAGGTACCAGCCGGCCTGCTCCCAGTCGACCAGGACCGGCCCGGAGGGCGCCAGCAGCATGTTGCTGAGCAGGGCGTCGCCGTGACAGAGCTGGAGCGGGGCGTGGCTCAGGCCGTGCAGCAGGCCGCGCAGGTCGCCGGCGTCCCGGTCGGTGAGCTGTCCCACCGAGTGGTAGCGGGCGATCTCCACCTGGTAGTCCAGCCGTGGCTGGAAGACGTCGGTCGGCGGCCGCCACAGGTTGAGCGTGCGGACCGCGCCGAGCAGCGCCCGCACCTCGCCCGGGGTCGGCGCGTTGGCGGGGTGGCGCTCCCGGGCGGCGGGCCGGCCGGGCACGCGCTCCATGACGAGCACGCAGCGGTCGTGGTCGGCCGCGACCAGCCGGGGCAGCCGCACCGGCGGGCGGTGCCGGACGAAGGCGCGGTAGACCGCGACCTCGTGGTGGAAGTCGGCCACCAGCTGCTCGAAGTACTCGCTCCGCACCGCCTGCGGGGCCAGGCACTTGGCGACCACCGGGGCGCGCCCGATGGTGCCCGCCACCAGGATGTGGCGGCTGCCCTCGCGCAGCACCTGGCGCGGGGTGAAGGCGGGGCATATCCGGGCGACACCCGCCAGCGCGGCTCGTACGGCCGGGGTCTGCAGCGCCGCCGGGTCGATCCGCTCGGGGGCACCGGGCTGACCGGGCCGCATCGGCGGGCGGAGCATCCGGCCGTCGCCGGGCCGGACGGCCGGCATCCGGGCGCCCGGCGGCAGGACGGACTCGGGGGCGCGCAGCCCCAGCGCCGTCCGGGCGGCCTGGCCCCGCGCGTCCGTGGTCCGGCCGTCGGCGCCGCGCGGCACCGCGGGGCGGCTCGGCGGCAGCTGCTTCGGACCGGGACGGCCGGCGGCCGCGCCCGGGGGGCGCAGCGCGGTGCGGGTCGCGGTCGGCGTGGGGGAGGTCGCGGAGGAGTACATGGGGTGAGGGTGGTCCCTTTCTGTCCGTCGGCGGGTGCGCCCCGCGGTGCGGGGAGGGCCGGTGCCGCGTGCTTGCTGGCGTGACGGCGGCCCTGTCTCGGTGCGGTGGGTGGAGCGCGGGCGCCGGGCACGGACGCGGGGGCCGGAGCCCCTTGCTTCGGCGGTGACCCGGCCGTTCCGCACCCTGGGGAATGCGGACGACCGGACTGCCGTGGCCGTGCCCGGCGCCCCCGCGCCACCCGGCCGCGCCACCCCCTCGGGTGAGGACCGGGGACGCCCCGTGACACGGTCGGGGGAGCACCCCCCACCTGCCCGGGGCGCCGCCCGACCCGAGGGGCGAGGTGGCGCACCTCTACATCACACCCGGACGGCACTGGTTAGTAATGTGGCGGACCCTGGCGAAGCCTGGCGAATGCTCGCCTGGCACATGACGGAGCATCTAGCCTGAACCAGCCGAGGAACCTGGGGGCTTCACGTGAGCAGGGGACCCAACACCCGACTCGCCGATCTGTTCGTCCTGGCCGGATGGTCGAAGGGCGAGCTCGCACGGCTGGTCAACCGGCGTGGTGCGGCCATGGGAGAGCAGCAGCTGTCCACCGACACCTCGCGGGTCCGGCGCTGGATCGAGCACGGAGAGATCCCGCGCGATCCGGTGCCGAGGGTACTGGCGTCCGTGTTCACGGAGCGGCTCGGCCGTGTCGTCACCATTGAGGACCTCGGTCTGGAACGACACCGGCCCACCAGGACCGGAGCGGCGCAGTCCGCAGCACATCCATGGGAGCCGGATCGTACGGCCGCGGTCCTCACCGAGTTCACGGGAATGGACCTCATGCTCAACCGACGTGGATTGGTGGGTGCGGGCGCCGCGCTCACGGCCGGGGCGGTCATCGCCGACACTCTCAAGGGCTGGCTGGGCGGGGACGCCGTCGCGTACGCGGCCGCCGCGCCGGGCCCCCGACAGGTGGTCACCCAGGGCGGGGCCCGCCCGGTGGTGGACGTGTACGACGCGGGCCCGGTCGGGCTCGACGAGGTGGAGGCACTGGAGCGCTCGGTCCAGGTGTTCCGCGCCTGGGACGCGGCGCGCGGCGGCGGCCTCCAGCGCAAGGCGGTGGTGGGACAGCTCAACGAGGTGGGCGGGCTGCTGACGCACCGCCACGGCCAGGCCGTGGAGCAGCGGCTCTGGCTGGTCGCGGCCAACCTCGCGGTGCTGGCCGGCTGGATGTCGCACGACGTCGGCCTGGAGTCGACCGCGCAGAAGTACTTCATGATCGCCGCCGAGTCGGCCAAGGAGGCCGGCGACCGCCCCCGGGCCGGTGAGGCGATCTCCCGGGCCGCCCGCCAGATGGTGCACCTGGGCCGCGCCGACGACGCGATCGACCTGATGGCCGCGGCCCGGGCGAGCGGCGGCCGGGTGCTGCCCAGAACCCGGGCGATGCTGAACACCGTGGAGGCCTGGGCGCACGCCTCGGTCGGGCACTCGCAGGACACCCGGCGGCTGCTCGGCGAGGCCGAGGACCTCTTCGCCGAGGACGTGTCCGAGCCGCCGCCCTCCTGGATGCAGCTCTTCGACGAGGCCGAGCTGCGCGGGATGCAGGCGCTGGTGCTGCGCACCCTGGCCGAGCACGACCTGACGGCCGCCCCGGAGGCGCGCCGCCAGGCCGAGCGGGTGATCAAGCTGCGCGAGGGCACCGGTCAGCTGCGTTCGGCGCTGTTCGACCGGATCACGCTCGCCTCGGTGCACTGGCTCAGCGGGGAGCCCGACGCGGCGGAGCTCCAGGCCAAGATGGTGATGAACCTGATCGGCCAGAACTCCTCGCACCGCACCTGGGACCGGTTGCGCGAGATGTACCGGCTGACCGCCCGCTACCGGGGGCTGCCGGTGGTGGACGAGCTGCGGGTGGAGCTCGGGCGGGAGTTGCGGCAGGCGGACGCCAAGAACCGGCCCAGGTTCGCCTGAGCCGGTCGCGGTCCGTCCGAGCCGCCGGGTGCTCCGGGCGTTCGGGGCTGTGAGCCGCCCGGAGCTGTGAGCCGTCCGGAGGTGTGAGCCGCCCGGGGCTGTGAGCCGTCCGGGGCCCGGCGTCGGCCGGGGGCGGCCTGCGTCAGTCGGGGTCGGCGGGGCGCAGCAGCATCCGCAGCGCCGTCACGGTGCCGTCGTTCCCGAGGACCGGCTCGCCCGCGCACTCCACCGTGGTGCGCTCACCGTCGGGGTGGCTGACCTGGAGGGTGCCGAAGGCGTGGCGGCCGTGCACCAGGGCGTCGGTCATCATCCGGCGCAGCTGCGGCCGGTCCGCCTCGGCGAGCCGGTCGGGCAGCCGGTCGAGGCTGAGCGGTCCGTGCCCCGGGTCGCAGCCGAGCAGCCGGTACACCTCGGCGGACCACCGGACGTCGTCGGTGAGGAGGTCCCACTCGGCGGAGCCGACCACGGGACCGGAGTGCGCCTGCGTCGTGCCGTCCACTCTGCCGCCCACCGACCCGTCGTCCGCCCCGGTGTCCGTCCGTCGGGCATCGCCGCGGCGGGCGGCCCGGCGGGCGGCAGTGGCAGGCATGCTCATGGCGATTCCATCGGGTCGAGGCCGGCGCCGGGCCGGCGGAGAGGGAGGTGGGGAGGGTGGCCGCGGGGTGGCCGTGAGGTGGGAAGCTGTCAAGCAGTGAGAAGACTGTCGCACAGCGGAGTCACCCTCGTGGGGGATTTGAGCAGATCCCTGGCAAAATTCCCCCGGCATATGCCACTGCGGCAGGGGGGTCGATCGCCCTGTGTGCGGCGAGGTGCCCGAGGCGGTAACCTTCGGTGATTCCGGCGCCCGGGCGCCCACCGCAGTACCGACCACCGACCCCGGCGACGGAAATCCCGTTGCCACTACGACCGCCGCAACGGATGCTGACCTCATGTTCGAGCCAGTGATAGCACCCAGTGCCAGCCTCCTCGGCCTCCTTCAGCGAGGCCGCGGTGACGGGCAGCTCCACGCGCTGGCCGCCGACCGTACCGACGCCATCGCCGCGCTCCAGGAGTGCGTCACCAGGGACCCGAGAGCCGACTGGCAGGTCGAGAACCGCTCCCTCTACTACGCGCGCCTCTACATGGAACTGGAGGCGCCGCTCGACGGCATCGAGGACCACCTCCACGACCCGGAGGACCTCCTCGACGACGACGAGTACCGCACCGGTCTCGCCCTGTCCGTCCTGGGCCACCTCGCCGCGTACGGCCGGCGCGACGCGCTGCTGATGCTGCGCGAGTACGCCGCCACCGGCACCAACTGGGCCTGGGCGCTGGACGAGCTCGCGCTGCGCGACGACGACCGCGGCCTGCTGCTGCTCGGTACCGCGGTGCTGGACCGGTTCCCGCCGGGCCCCGAGGGCGACGCCGAGCTGCGTGAGTTCATCCGCGGCGCGTACGAGCCACGGCCGTGGCGGCTCTGGGCGGCCTACCACCCGCGGGTCGCGGCGGCGAGCGAGCAGTCCCCGTTCGACCTCTGGCAGCGCCAGGTGAACCGCACCGGCGTGACCCCGGGCTGGTCCACCGCCGACGTGCTCGTCTGGGCCGACCAGGGCGAGCTCGGCGGCCTCGGCGCCGCCGCCTTCGCCGGCCGGCCCGACCGCCCGGAGCCCGCTCGCGACGGCGGTGATCCCGCCGGCCCCGATGCCGTGGACCGCAGGGCCGCCGCCGCCGCCCGCTGCCTGGCCGCCGTGGTCCGCCCCGAGGACCGCCCCGCCGTGCTGGAGGCCGCGCGGAACGGACTGCCCGGTGCCCGCCGGGCCGCCCTGCGCTACCTGGTCGACCAGCGGGACCCGGCCGCCGCCGGCCTGATCGAGGCCGCCGCCGCCGATGTCGACGACCGGACGGTGCGCGCCGCCCTGGAACTGATCGGCCGGATGCGCGGCCCCGAGGCGCTGGCCCACGCCCGCCGCTGGGCCGACCCGGCCACCGGCGGCGCGGACAGCGCCCTCGGCGAGGCCGCCGTCCAACTGCTCGCCGACGCCGGGGAGCCCGGCGACGCGGCGCTCGTGGTGGCCGGGCTGCGCCGCTGGATCTCGGTCCGCGGGGTCGGCGGCCCCGGGCTCGGGTCGCTGGTCGACGGTGCGGGGCGGCTTGCCGCCGCCGAGGCCGTCCCCGTCCTGCGCCACATCTACGGCGAGGCCGCCTCCTCCGAGCTGCGCGGCCGGGCCGCCCGCGCGCTCGCCGCGACCGACGTGGCCTTTCCCGAGGGCCCGGCCGTCGAGTGCCTCTGGGACTGCGAGGAATCCACCCGTGAGCTCGCCGCGAGGCACGTCGCCACCACCGGCGACGCCCGCGTGCTGGAGCGCCTGCGCCGCCTCGCGGCCGACCCGGCCGAGGAGGCCGAGGTCCACGCCGCCGTGCGCGGCCGGCTGACCGCCGCCCGCGAGCGAAGTCGGTAGGACCCCCGACACCACACCCGGGGCGACACCCCGATCCCGGGTACGACGAAGCGGGCCGGGCACCAGATCTGGTG
>NZ_JBHWUI010000162.1:0-18488 GCF_042737525.1 Kitasatospora sp. NPDC059973
CCCGGCGACCGGATGACCGGTCGCCGGGCCCGCACCCATGCGCGTTCCGGGTCAGACGCTCAGGCGGCGCAGGGCCTCCGCGTGCAGCAGGCCGTTGCTGGCCACGGCGTCGGCACCGCCCGGGCCGGGCACGCCGTCCAGACCGGTGAACCGGCCGCCGGCCTCCTCGACGATGACGGCGTTCGCGGCCATGTCCCACAGCGACAGCTCGGGTTCGGCGGCGATGTCGACCGCGCCCTCGGCGACCATCATGTAGGACCAGAAGTCCCCGTAGGCGCGGGTGCGCCAGCAGGCCCGGGTGAGGTCCAGGAAGGGGTCGAGCCGGCCGCGCTCCTCCCAGCCGGAGAGCGAGGAGTAGGAGAACGAGGCGTCCTCCAGACGGGAGACGCCGGAGACGTGGATCCGGGCGGCCTTGGTCAGGCTGCGGCCGGCGAAGGCACCGAGGTCCTTGGCCGCCCACCAGCGGCGGTTCAGCGCGGGGGCGGAGACGATGCCGACCACCGGGCGCTCCACGCCGTCCGGGCCGTCCTCCAGCAGCGCGATCAGGGTGGCCCAGACCGGCACGCCGCGGATGTAGTTCTTGGTGCCGTCGATCGGGTCGATCACCCAGCGGCGGGGCCCGGTGCCCTGCAGGCCGAACTCCTCGCCGAGCACCGCGTCGCGCGGGCGGGCGCGCTGGAGCACGCTGCGCACCAGCTCCTCGGCGGCCTTGTCGGCGTCGCTGACCGGGGTGAGGTCGGGCTTGGTCTCGACCTTCAGGTCGAGGGCGCGGAAGCGCTCCAGGGTGACCGAGTCGGCCGAGTCGGCGAGGACGTGGGCGAGTCGGAGATCGTCGTGGTAATCGGCCATGGTCGAAACCCTAGCGAGCCCACCCGGATCGGCCCAGTCGGGCTCGCGGAGCGGACGGCAGCAGCCCCGGCCCCGCCCCGAGCCGAAGGGGCCCACCGGTGCCGACATCCCGGAGCCCCCGCCACCCGAGCCGGGTGGCCCACCGGCGCCGGCCTTCGGTAGCCCCCGCCCCCACCGATCCCGCCCCGAGCCGAAGGGGCGCGCCGGTGCCGAAAGGGAGAAGCGAGGACGCCCCGAGGAACGAGGGGCGTTGGAGCGCCGACCGTCGGCACCGGATCGAGCGCCCCGGAGGCGAGCGGGCGAAGATACTGCCCCGGAGGCGAGTGGGCGAAAGCTCAGTGCGCCGTGCCGCTGAGTTGGAGGCCGATCACGCCGGCGATGACCAGGGAGATCGAGACCAGCTTGAGCACCGAGGTGGTCTCGTCCAGGAAGAGCATGCCGTAGATCGCGGTGCCGGCCGCGCCGATGCCGGTCCAGACCGCGTACGCCGGACCGACCGGCAGGCTCTTCAGGGAGAGGGTGAGCAGGCCGAAGCTGCTGAGGGCGAAGACGCAGAAGCTGATGGTGGGCCAGAGCTTGGTGAAGCCTTCGCTGAGCTTGAGGTTGATCGCGAAGCCGGTCTCCAGGAGGCCGGCCAGGATCACCAGGGCCCATGCCATCGCGTGCTCTCCCTGTCGATCGACGGGCCGGGCCGTGATCCGGCCCGACTTTCCTATGATCACCAGGCTGGCCCGCTCCGACACCTCGAACGCGGCGAAAACGGCCGGGGCCGCGCCGTCAGTCGCCCTCGCGGGTCTCCTTGCTCGCCAGCAGACGGCGCAACGAGTACAGCCGGGCCTGCTCCGCGTGGCCGTCCGCGACCCAGGCGTCCAGCGCGCAGTCCGGTTCGTCGTGGCTGCACGCGCGCGGGCAGTCGACGGTGCCGGGCTCCAGGTCGGGGAAGGCGTGGATGACCCGGGACGGGTCGATGTGCGAGAGGCCGAAGGAGCGGAACCCCGGGGTGTCGATCACCCAGCCCGGGTCGAGCGCCTTCTTCGAGCCCGGCTTGGCGCCCGGGGGCGGCGGCAGCCGCAGCGCCAGCGCCGACACGGTGGTGTGCCGGCCGCGACCGGTCACCGCGTTGACCACCCCGGTGGTCCGCTGGTGGAGCGGTACCAGGGCGTTGACCAGGGTGGTCTTGCCGACGCCGGAGTGGCCGATGAACACCGTCGAGCGGCCGCGCAGGTGCGCTCGGACGGCCTCGGCGCCCTCGGTGGCCAGCTCGTCCCGCCGGGTCACCACGTAGTTGATGCCGAGCGGGGCGTAGGACTCCAGCAGCGGCTCGGCCGGGGCCAGGTCGGACTTGGTGAGCACCAGCAGCGGCTCCATGCCGGCGTCGTACGCGGCCACCAGGCAGCGGTCGATCAGCCGGGGCCGGGGCTCCGGGTCGGCCAGCGCGGTGACGATGGCCAGCTGCTGGGCGTTGGCGACGACGATCCGCTCGAACGGGTCGTCGTCGTCCGCGGTCCGGCGCAGCACCGAGGTGCGCTCCTCGACCCGGACGATCCGGGCCAGGGTGTCGGCGTCCCCCGAGAGGTCGCCGACGATGTTGACGATGTCGCCGACGACGACGCCCTTGCGGCCCAGCTCACGGGCCTTCATGGCGACGATCTCGCGCTCCTGCTTCGTTCCGACGTCCAGCAGGCAGGTCAGCCGGCCGCGGTCGACGGTGAGCACCATCGCCTCGGCCGCGTCGTCGTGCTTGGGCCGGATCCGGGTCCGCGGCCGGGAGCCCCGGCGGGCGGGGCGGTTGCGGATGTCGTCCTCGTCGGCGTCCTTGCCGTAGCGGCGCATGTGCCCAGTCTCCCGCTCAGCCGCCCACCACTGCTCCGCCGAGCAACTCGTCCCACATCCTCGGGAAGTCCGGCAAGGTCTTGGCGGTGGTGGCCACGTTCTCCACCTGGACCCCCTCGACGGCCAGCCCGATCACCGCGGCCGCGGTGGCCAGGCGGTGGTCCTCGTAGGTGTGGAACACGCCGCCGCGCAGCGCGCGCGGGCGGATCCGCAGGCCGTCCTCGGTCTCGGTGACGTCACCGCCGAGGTCGTTGATCTCCTTGGCCAGCGCGGCCAGCCGGTCCGTCTCGTGCATCCGCAGGTGCGCGATGCCGTACAGGTGGGACTCGGAGTCGGCGAGCGCGGCGACGGCGGCGATCACCGGGGTGAGCTCGCCGACGTCGTGCAGGTCCGCCTCGATGCCGTGGATCCGGCCGGTGCCGGTGAACTGCAGGCCCTCGTCGGTGAACTCGCAGACACCGCCCATCCGGGTGTAGATGTCGCGCAGCTGGTCGCCGGGCTGGGTGGTGTGCTTCGGCCAGTCGCGGACGGTCACCCGGCCGCCGGTGACCAGGGCGGCGGCGAAGAACGGCGCCGCGTTGGAGAGGTCCGGCTCGACCACCATGTCGCGGCCGAGCAGGGCGCCGGGGGTGACCCGCCAGACGTCCTTCTCGCCGCCGTCCTCCGGGGCGTCCACCTGGGCGCCGGCCAGCCGCAGCATCTCGACCGTCATCCGGATGTGCGGCAGCGAGGGGACCGGCCCGCCGACGTGGCGGACCTCGACGCCCTGGTTGTACCGGGCGCCGGAGAGCAGCAGGGCGGAGACGAACTGCGAGGAGGAGGAGGCGTCCAGCTCCACCACGCCGCCGTCCAGCGCGCCGGTGCCGTGCACGGTGAGCGGGAAGGCGCCGCGGCCGCCGTCGTCGATCCGGGCGCCGAGCGCGCGCAGGGCGTTGATCACGCCGTGCTGGGGGCGCTCGTAGCTGCGCGGGTCGCCGTCGAAGTGCACCGGGCCGTCGGCGAGGACGGCGAGCGGGGGGAGGAAGCGCATGACCGTGCCGGCGTTGCCGACGTCCACGGAGGCCGGGCCGCGCAGTGCGGGGGCCGGGATGACCCGCCAGGCCTCCCCGCCGCCGAGGCCGCCGGAGTCATTGTTGACCTGCTCCTCGATGCCGACCCCGAGCGCCCGCAGGCCGTCGGCCATCAGCTGGGAGTCGCGGCTGCGCAGCGGGCGCCGCACCCAGCCGGGTTCGGTGGAGAGGGCGGCCAGCACCAGAGCCCGGTTGGTGACCGACTTGGAGCCGGGGATGGTGACGGTGGCGTCAACGGGGGTGGTCGCGACGGGGGCGGGCCACAGGGTCTCGGTCATGGGGCAAGTTTAGGGGCCGTACGGGAACTGTCCGCTCCGCGGCCGGATGGCGGGACGGGCCGGTCGGCGGGGCACCGTCGGCCCCGCGGCTCACAGCGGGGACAGCAGCCAGCTCGCGCCGAGACCCAGGCAGGCCAGCGCGGTGACCAGGAAGAGGAACACCCAGGCGAGCCCGGGAACGCCGGTGAGCCGGGCGAGCTGGTCGGCGTCGGAGTCCCCGCCCTGGCCGCGCCGGCGCTGGTGCTGCAGCTCCAGGACCGGGCGGACGGCGCCGAGCAGCAGGAACCAGCTGCCGAGGCAGGCGAAGCCGGCCTGGACGTCGGTGCTGCCGAACCAGGAGACCAGGAAGAAGGCGGCGCCGGCGAGCAGCACGGTGAGGAAGCCGAAGGCGTTGCGGATCCGGACCAGCAGGGCCAGCAGCAGGGCTATCGCGAGCCAGAGCAGCAGGGTGATCCGGTCGGCCGCGAGCAGGGCGGCGCAGCCGAGGCCGAGCAGGGCGGGGGCGCAGTAGCCGGCGGCGGCGGTGAGCACCATGCCCGGCCCGGTGGGACGGCCGTAGGAGAGGGTGAGGCCGGAGGTGTCCGAGTGCAGCCGGATGCCCGCGAGCTTGCGGCGGGTGGCCAGGGCGGCCAGGCCGTGTCCGCCCTCGTGGGCGATGGTGATCGCGTTGCGGGCGAACCGCCAGAGCGGGCGGGCCGCCACCAGGAGCAGGGCGGCGGCGCCGGTGGCCAGGGTGAGCCAGCCCGGCGGGGCGGGCTGGGTGCCGGTGACGCGGTCCCACACCTCGCCGATGCTCTGTGCGTCCATGCCCGCTCCCGTTCTCGTCCGGCCCGGTCCGGGGCGGCCGCGGTCGGCCGGCCCGGGTGGCAGCCTCCCATGCGGGGACGGCCGGGCGGGAGGCCGCGGTTCGCACTTCGGGATGAGGAAGTGCTGAGAGCGGCGGTCGTGGCAAGCTGACGGCATGTGCGGTCGCTTCGCCTCCAGCCTCCGGCCCGAGGACCTCGTCGAGCTCTTCGGCGTCCAGCAGTGGGACCCGGTCGAGACGCTGGCACCCAGTTGGAACGTCGCGCCGACCGAGCGCGCCTTCGTGGTGCTGGAACGGCAGCGCAGGGGGGAGCCGGCCCCGGTCCGGCAGTTGCGGGTGCTCCGCTGGGGCCTGGTGCCGCAGTGGGCGAAGTCGCCCGAGACCGCGGTGAAGATGATCAACGCCCGCTCGGACACGGTGCACGAGAAGCCCTCGTACCGGCAGGCCCTCGCCTCCCGGCGGTGCATCCTGCCGGTCGACGGCTACTACGAGTGGCAGACCCTGCCGGGCGAGCGCGGCAAGCCCCGGAAGAAGCCGTTCTTCGTCTCCCGGGCCGACGGCGGCCCGCTGGCGCTGGCCGGGCTGTACGAGTTCTGGCGCAACCGGGCGGTGCCCGCGGACCACCCGGAGGCCTGGCTGGTGACCTTCACCGTCGTCACCACCGAGGCGGAGGAGCTGCTGGCCCCGATCCACGAGCGGATGCCGCTCTTCCTTGACCGGGAGTCCTACGACGACTGGCTGGACCCGGGGCTGGTGGACCCGGACGCGATACGCCCGCTGCTGGTCCCGCCGCCGCCCGGCGCGCTGCTGGCCACGCCGGTCTCGCCGGCGGTCGGCAGCATCCGCAACAACGGTCCCGAGCTGACCCGGCCGTGGGTCGAGGCCGAGCACGAGACCACCCTCTTCTGACTTCTGAGCCCCGCTTCCCGCCGGCGCGCCCCGTCGGCACCGCTCTCCGAGCACTGGAGTCCACGCCGTGACGCAGGAACTCGTCTCCACCCCCGCCGGGGACGCCCGGATCAGTTACCACCCGGCGGCCGCGCCGAAGGCGCTGCTGGCGCTCGGCCACGGCGCCGGCGGCGGGATCGGCGCGCGCGACCTGGTGGCGCTGGCCGCGGCGCTGCCGCCGCGCGGGATCACGGTGGCACTGGTCGAGCAGCCCTGGCGGGTGGCAGGGAAGCGGCTGGGGCCGGCGCCCAGGACGCTGGACACCGGGTGGACGCCGGTCGCCGAGCGCCTCGCCGGGCAGGGGGTGCCGCTGGTCGTCGGCGGGCGCAGCGCCGGGGCCCGGGTGGCCTGCCGGACGGGCGCCGCCACCGGCGCGGCCGGGGTGGTGGCGCTGGCGTTCCCGCTGCACCCGCCGGGCAAGCCGGAGAAGAGCCGGGCCGGGGAACTTCTGGAGTCGGGGCTGCCGACGCTGGTGGTGCAGAGCGTGGCGGATCCGTTCGGCGGGCCGGCCGAGTTCCCCGCGCTGCCGGCCGGGCACCGGATGGTGCCGGTGCCCTACGGCAGCCACGGCTTCGAGGTGCCGAAGCGGGCGCCCACCGGGCAGGACGAGGTGCTGGAGCTGATCACCGGGGCGGTCGGCGACTGGGTGCTCGGGCTGCTCTGAGCCGCCCGGGAACGCACGGTCGCGAACCGCTCACCCGGGCGGGTGAAAACCTGCCGGGGGCCGGGAATGCGGGCGCCCTCGGCATGGTTGACACCCTCGTCAGCTTGAGTCCCGGACGGAAGGCAGCACAGATGGGTTCGATCGCGTGCCCCGAGCGGCCGGAGGAGCGCGAGGCCGCCGCGGCCTTCACCCCCTCCTGGTCGGAGTGGATTGCCGCGGGCGAGAAGCCCGTCAGCCCGATATCCTCCATTTCGGGGCGGCCCGCTGTGGGCGGCCATGCCGAGGAGGTGGGTCCGGTCGTCGGGACCGAGCACGAGGCCGAGCCGGGCCGGGGCCCGGAGGAGAGCCTGCCCGCGGGCGAGGCGCTCACCGGTGAGGAGCTGGCCGAGGCGATCGGTGAGGACACCTTCCGGGTGTCCGCGGCGGAGAGCGAGGCGGCCCGGCGGGAGCGCTTCGAGCGCGACGCCCTGGGCTACCTGGATCCGATGTACTCCGCCGCGCTGCGGATGACCCGCAATCCGGCCGATGCGGAGGACCTCCTCCAGGAGGCGTTCGCGAAGGCGTACGCGTCGTTCCACCAGTTCCGCGAGGGCACCAACCTCAAGGCCTGGCTGTACCGCATCCTCACCAACACGTTCATCAACTCGTACCGCAAGAAGCAGCGGGAGCCCCAGCGGACCGCCGCCGAGGAGATCGAGGACTGGCAGCTGGCCCGGGCCGAGTCGCACATGTCGACGGGTCTGCGCTCGGCCGAGACCCAGGCGCTCGACCACCTCCCGGACAGCGATGTGAAGGACGCCCTCCAGGCCATCCCGGAGGAGTTCCGCATCGCCGTCTACCTCGCGGACGTCGAGGGCTTTGCGTACAAGGAGATCGCGGACATCATGGGTACTCCCATCGGTACGGTGATGTCCCGGCTGCACCGCGGCCGCCGTCAGCTGCGCGGCATGCTGGAGGACTACGCCCGTGAGCGCGGGCTGGTCCCGGCCGGCAGCGGGGCAGGGCAGGAAGCGAAGGGCTCGGGCTCATGAGCTGCGGCGATCCGCACGACACCGAGTGTGGCGAGGTCCTCGACCACCTCTACGAATTCCTCGACAACGAGATGGCCGAGGGCGACTACGACAAGTTGCGGGTGCACTTCGAGGAGTGCTCACCGTGCCTGGAGAAGTACGGCCTGGAGCAGGCCATCAAGGCACTGATCAAGCGGTGCTGCGGCTGCGACGACACCCCGGCCGACCTGCGGGGCAAGGTGCTGGCCAGGATCGACTCGATCCGGGCCGGGCAGCGCTCCGGCGAGGCGGTGGTGGTCGCCGTGGACGCCGCGGCCGAGGCGCACGGCGACAGCGAGCAGGGCCGGCCGCCCGCGAAGGCCTCCGCCGAGGCGGCGGCCAGGCCCGGCACGCCGGTCGAGGCGGGCGCTCCGGCGGAGTGAGCGCGCCGCCGTCCCACGGCGGGCCGTCCACCCGAGGACCAGGCGACCCCCGGAGCATGCGCTCCGGGGGTCGCTCCGTCTCTGCTTGCGGGCGCCCTCACTCCTTCGAGTGAGTTGGTGGTGCGCCAACTGCGGCATTCCGCGATCATGCGCCCCGACGCCGGAACGGCGGCCTATCCTCCTGACGGACGCTCACCGCCGGTAGCCCGGTGCGCTGAGCGCGGAGCGGGCCAGGACGGCGGGGAGGTCGAGATCGCTACCGACAGTGGAGGAACGGACCTGCCGACGGGCGCGGTGTGCTACCTCGTGGCCGTCCCGGTGGCGGCGCTCTGCTGCCTGCTGCCCCTGCTGCCGGGGCCCGTCCCGGCCGCCGTGCCACGCTGGCTCGGCGCTCCGGTGGACTGGCCCAAGGTCGGCCTGCTGGCCTTTCTGCACGGCTGCTGGGAATCGCTGGCGCAGGGCCAGCCCACCCCCTGCCGACGGCTGCTCCGGGCCCTGCTGGGCCGGCCGCCGCTGCCCTCCCGGCCACCGGCCCGGCCCCTGGCCAACGCCTTCTTCCCGGTGCTGTTCGCCGGGGTGCTGATGCTCGCACCGGCCGCCGCGGCCCTGGTCGCGGTGCCGATCGCGCTGTTCGGCGACACCGAGCCGGACTGCCGCCGGCGCCAGGTGTGGAACGGCGCCCAGCTCGCCCTCTCCGCCTTCGCCGCCTCGGCGGTCTTCCACCTGCTCGCCGGACCGCAGCTGCTGCTCGGCTCCCGCTTCCCGGCCGCGCTGCTCCCCGGGGCCGCCGCGCTGGCCGCGTTCTGCCTGGCCAACGGGGTGCTGGTGGGCGGCATGCTGGTGCTGGCCGAGGGCCGGCGGGCGAGCGTCCTGCTGCTCGGCCCGGTCGCCGCGTTCGGGCTGCCGGTGCTGGTGCACGCGGCCGGCGGGCTGATGGTCGCGGTGCTCTGGCAGGGCCCGTACGGGGCCTTCGCGGCGCTGCTGGCCCTGCTGCCGCTCTCCATCTCGGCCTGGGTGTTCGCCCAGGGCCACCGCGAGCGGGACGCCCACCAGGCCACCGTCCAGGCGCTGGTGCAGGCCGTGGAGATCAAGGACTCCTACACCCGGGGGCACAGCGAACGCGTCGGCAAGGCCGCGGTGCTGATCGCCGGTCAGCTGGGCATGGAGGCCGAGCGGCTGCGTACCCTGCGGTTCGCGGGCATCCTGCACGACGTCGGCAAGCTCGGCGTGGCCACCGAGCTGCTGCGCAGGAACGGGCCCCTCGACGAGGCCGAGCGGCGGGCCGTCGAGGTGCACCCGGTGCACGGCTACGAGCTGGTGCGCGGGATCGTCTTCCTCGGCGAGGCGCACGCCGGGATCCTGCACCACCACGAGCGGATGGACGGCCGGGGCTACCCGAGCGGGCTGGCGGGCGAGCAGATCCCCGAGTTCGCCCGGATCATCTCGGTCGCCGACGCCTTCGACTCGATGACCTCCACCCGGTCCTACCGGCGCGGCCGGCCGGTCACCGAGGCGGTGGCCGAGCTGGAGCGCTGCTCGGGCAGCCAGTTCGACCCGGTGATGGTGCGGGCGCTGGTCGACGCGCTCGCCGTGCACGACTGGCAGCCCGTGCTGCCCCCCGACGACGACTGCATCCGGGCGGTGCCCGACATCCCGCTGGGCGTGCCCGAACCGGTGCGGCCGGGCCCGGGCCGGGTGCCCGCCCAGGGCGGCACCGTGCCGACGGCCGGACCGTCGTGAGCGCCCGCCCGCCGGCCGGCGGGGTGGCCGCGGTGCACGCCGCGGCCGTCGTGCTGCTGGCGTTCTCGTTCGGCGCGGTGGCGGTGCGCGGGATGGCCGAGCCCGGGGTGGCGCTGGCGTTCACCGTGCTGATCGCGCTCGGCGAGTGCGTCCGGATCACTCTTCCGGGCGATCGCGAGCAGGCACCGATCGGTGCCGCCGGTGCGCTGGCGTACGCCCTGCTGGGGCCGCTGCGCGGGCTGCCCACCGCGCACGGCGTGCTCCAGGCGGTCGCGGTGACCGGCGCGGGGCTGCTGCTGGCGCTGCTCCCGGCGGTGGCGCTGCCCCGCGGGGCCCGGCGGCCGCGGCGGGCGCCGTGGCGGGACCGGGCCCGGCTCGACGGCGCCGCCCGGCGGCTGCTCGGGGCCGGGTTCGCGGCCGCGATCTTCCAGCCGCTCTACAACAGCGGAGTGGTCGACCGGTTCTCGGCGGACGGCCCCGCCTACGGGGTGTTCCTCACGGTGGTGGCGGCGCTGGCCGCGCTCTGCGACGCCACCCTGGCGGCGGTGCTGCGGCGGGCCCGGAGCGGGCTGCGGTTCCCGGCGGCGCTGGAGGACGAGCTGCGGTCGCTGTTCGGGATCGGCTCGGCGATCGCCGCCACCGGGATGCTGGTCAGCCTGGCGGCGGGCGAGGTCGGGCTCTGGGCGCTGCCGCTGTTCTGCGCGCCCCTGCTGCTGGCGCAGGTGTCGTTCCGGCGGGCCGCCGCCGTCCGGGCCACCACCGGGCAGACCATCGCCAGCCTGGCCAAGGCCACCGAGGTGGCCGGCTACACCCCGTACGGCCACGCCCGCCGGGTCGCCGACACGGCGTGCGCGGTCGGCCGCGAGCTGGGGCTGAGCACCCGCGAGCTCGCCCTGCTGGAGTACGCGGCGCTGATGCACGACATCGGGCAGCTGTCGCTGGTCGAGCCGGTGCCGGACGGGGCGACGGCGCTGCTCCCGGAGGAGGAGCAGCAGCGGATCGCCCGGCTGGGCAGCGAGGTGATCCGGCGGACGGGGGTGCCGCGGCAGGTCGCCGAGCAGGTCGCCCGGCTGGCCGATCCCTGGCCCGGGCGGCCCGACCCGGACGAGCGGGCGGTGCCGCTGGCGGCCCGGATCATCCGGGTGGCGAACGCGCACGACGACCTGCTGACGGCGGCGCGCGGGCGCGGGGTGGAGGAGGTGGTGGGGCGGCTGGAGGTGCTGGAGGTGCTGCGGCTGGGGCGGGGCCGGATCTACGACGGACGGGTCGTGGACGCGCTGGTGAGGGTGCGGGGGTAGGGGAGGGGCGCGCGGCGGGTGGGGGCGGCGGGCGCTGTTCAGGGGTTGGGGTTGAGGCGGGGCGTCGGGGCGGGCAGGCTGGGTAGGGGTGGGGCCGGGAGCGGCCGGAACCCCGGCTGCGGGGAGCGCGGGCGACGGCGGGCGTGGTTGGATGCGGTCGTAGCGTGGAACACCGACCCGGGGCACCGGGCCCGTGGCAGCGGGCGCGGACACGGGACTTGAGCGGACGACGACGGCAGGGACGAACGTGAGGATCTTCCACCGGGCACGGCACCGGCCGTCCGCCACCTGGCGGCAGACGACCGATCGGGCTTTCACGCTGATCGGCGACGGCCGCTACGAGGACGCGGGCGCCCTGCTGGTGATGGCGGCCGATCTGGAGCCGTGGCTGTCGGACTCCTGGTTCAACCTCGCGCTGCTGCACAAGTTCCGGCGGGACTGGGAGCAGGCGCGGGCGGCCGGGCTGCGGGCGGTGGCGCTGCTGGACCGCGAGCAGGGCGCCCCCGACTGGTGGAACCTGGGGATCACGGCGACGGCGCTGCAGGACTGGCCGCTGGCGCGGCGGGCCTGGCAGGCGTACGGGCTGCGGCTGCCGGGCGGGGCCGGGGCCCACCCGGACGGCCCGGTCAGCCTGGACCTGGGGACGACGCCGGTGCGGCTGTCGCCGGACGGCGAGTCCGAGGTGGTCTGGGGGCGCCGGCTGGATCCCGCGCGCATCGAGGTGCTGTCCATCCCGCTGCCCTCGTCGGGCCGCCGCTGGGGCGAGGTGGTGCTGCACGACGGCGCCCCGCACGGCGAGCGGGTGACCGACGGGGTGGCGTACCCGGTGTTCGACGAGATCGAGCTGTGGGCGCCCTCCCCGGTGCCGACCTACGTGGTGCTGCTGCAGGCCGCCACCGCGGCGGACCGGGACGCCCTGGAGCGGCTGGTCGCGGACGCGGGGTACGCGGCGGAGGACTGGACGTCGTCGGTGCGGCTGCTCTGCCGGGCGTGTTCGGAGAGCCGGATGGCCTCCGACGACGGGCACACCGCGCACCACGACCCGCACGACGACGGGGACGCGGCCCACCCGGGGCACCTGAGCCATCTGAGCCAGGGCGCCGGCGGGATGTCCTGGCTGGTGGAGCGGGAGTGCGGGATCGCGGCTCCGGCGCTGCTGGTGCGTACGCTGCTGGACCGCTGGGTGGCGGCGGCCCCCGGTACCCGCGCGTACCGGGATCTCGAAGAGGTCTGCTGAGCGGTCCGCTTACCCTTGGTCGGTACGGCCAGACGATCCAGGGAAGCGGAAGACACACAGCGATGGCGGAGCAGCACGACCACCAGCACGACCACGACCACGAGCCCGCGCAGGGTGAGGCCCAGCCGGTGAAGGTGGTCGGCGAGGAGCCGGACCTCTCGAAGGGCACCGCGCGTCCGATCACCGTCTACGGCAACCCGGTGCTGCACCGGGAGGTCAAGACCGTCACGGCCTTCGACGGCGAGCTGTCGGGGCTGATCGACGACATGTTCCAGTCGATGTACGCGGCCGAGGGCGTGGGCCTGGCGGCCAACCAGATCGGCGTGGACCTCAAGGTGTTCGTCTACGACTGCCCGGACGACGAGGGTGTGCGCCACATCGGCCACGTCATCAACCCCGTCCTGGAGGAGCTGCCGGCCGGCAGCAAGCGGGTGCTGGACGACGGCAACGAGGGCTGCCTGTCGGTGCCGACCGCGTACGCCGAGCTGCCGCGGCCGGACTACGCCGCGGTGACCGGCCAGGACAAGGACGGCAACCCGATCCGGGTCGAGGGCACCGGCTTCTTCGCCCGCTGCCTGCAGCACGAGACCGACCACCTGTACGGGTTCCTCTACATCGACAAGCTGTCGAAGCGGGACCGCAAGGACGCGCTGCGGCAGATGGCCGAGGGCACGCCGCGGTACGCGACGGTGTCGAACGGCTGACGTGTCACGGAAGGGCCGGTGCACGCGCACCGGCCCTTCCGCACGGGTGCCTACCGCGGCACGAACAGCCACTCCGGGCCGTAGGTGAAGCGGGGGGCGGCGGGCAGCTTGACGCCGTTGATCTGCTGGGCGGTCCGGCGCATCTGGCCCATCTGCCCGATCGCCGGGCCGATCGAGTCGGGGCCGGCGTCGCCCCAGGCGCCTTCGAGGGCGTACAGCATGTCGCTGTAGTGCTGGTTGAAGGTCGCCAGGAGGGTGGCGGTGGGCTGGTCGGGCTCGTTGCCGGGGCTGTTGGCCCAGCCGCCCAGGGGGACCCGGGCGACCGGGGAGGTGTCCGGCAGCGGGACCTCCGGGCCGGTGAACCCGTACTTCTTCGTCCCCTCGTCGAGGACGAGCTTGCGGCCTTCGGCGATCTCCTTGAAGGCGTAGTAGTGGGCGAGTTCGCCCGGGGCGCCGGGGAAGGGGTTCTCCGGGGAGGCGTCCGTGCCCTCGCCCTGCGACTGGATGACGTGGATGGCGGCCAGCACGTCGTCGATGGTGTTCATCGGGACGATGTCGTTGCCGGCGCCGTGGCTCGACCCGAGCGGGAAGCTCACCTGCCGCTGCCCGGTGAGCAGGTGGGCGAAGGTGGGGAAGACGTTCGCGATCCGCTGGTAGAAGGCGCCGATGGTGTTGCCGTCGGCGGCGAAGGCGAGCGGGTGCTCGGGCTTCTCGATGTCGGAGAACAGGCCCGCCGACTCGCGGGTCAGCCCGCTCAGGTAGACCTCCAGGCCGGGGTTGACGCCGCCGGGGAGCTCACCCGGGTACTTCGGGACGGTGAGCGGGTCGGTGAGGACGACCGTGCCGCCGATGCTGGTGAGCATGTTGCAGACCAGGCCGAAGTGCGACATCTCGTCGAAGACGATCTCGCGGATGGTGTGGCGCACCGGCTTGGAGTTGTCGGGGTCGGTGATCGACCAGAGCGCGGTGGCGTAGGGCGGGATCGTGGACAGCTCCAGCATGATCGCCCGCTGGAGCGCGTCCTTGAGTTCCTGCTCCGTCCAGTCCTCCTCCGCCATGCTCATGAGCTGGACGATGGCGTCGCTCCGGTAGTCGAGGATTCCGGTCGGCACGGTGGGCCCCTTTCGTTCGGCTGTGGCCGGACCGTAGCGGGGGACGGCACCGTCCGTATGCGTGCCGTTCCGGTGGGGCCCGGCGGTTTCATTCGGACGAGCGAACGACGCCGCCCCGCCGGGTGCGAACACCGGGCGGGGCGGCGGCTGTTGGCCGGGCCCCCGGAGGAGCGGGGCCGGGCGGGCCGGGCGGGCCTAGAAGTCGTCGTCGAAGGAGACCGAGCCCTCGACGGCGACCTGGTACGCGGAGACCCGGCGCTCGAAGAAGTTGGTCAGCTCCTGGACGTTCTGCAGCTCCATGAACCCGAAGGGGTTGGTGGAGCCGTAGCGGATCGGCAGGCCGAGGCGGGCGAGCCGCTGGTCGGCCACCGCCTGCAGGTACTCGCGCATGGACTCGGTGTTCATGCCCGGCAGGCCCTCGCCGCAGAGGTCACGGGCGAACTGGAGCTCGGCCTCGACGGCCTCCTCCAGCATCTCGGTGACCTGCTGGGCCATCTTCTCGTCGAAGAGGTCGGGCTCCTCCTCGCGGACGGTGTCCACCACCGACATCGCGAAGTCCATGTGCATGGACTCGTCCCGGAACACCCAGTTGGTGCCGGTGGCGAGGCCGTGCAGCAGGCCGCGGCTGCGGAACCAGTACACGTACGCGAAGGCGCCGTAGAAGAACAGGCCCTCGACGCAGGCCGCGAAGCAGATCAGGTTGAGGAGGAACGCGCGGCGGTCGTCCTTGCTCCGCAGCGAGTCGATGTGGTCGACCGCGTTCATGTATTTGAAGCAGAACTGGGCCTTCTGGTGGATGGAGGGGATGTTCTCCACCGCGGCGAAGGCCGCGTTGCGGTCCTCGGGGTCGGGCAGGTAGGTGTCGAGCAGCGTCAGGTAGAACTGGACGTGCACGGCCTCCTCGAACAGCTGCCGGGACAGGTAGAGCCGGGCCTCGGGGGAGTTGATGTGCTTGTAGAGGCTCAGCACCACGTTGTTGGAGACGATCGAGTCACCGGTGGCGAAGAAGGCGACCAGCCGGCCGATCATGTGCCGCTCGCCGTCGCTCAGCTTGGCGAGGTCGGCGACGTCGGAGTGCAGGTCCACCTCCTCGACGGTCCAGGTGTTCTTGATCGCGTCCCGGTAGCGGTCGTAGAACGACGGGTACCGCATCGGCCGCAGGGTCAGCTCGAAGCCGGGGTCGAGCAGCATCTTCTCGCGGTCGGGACGGGCTTCGGGGGTGGTGCTCACTGGCAGGCCTCGCAGGACTCGGGGTTCTCCAGGGAGCAGGCCAGCGCGGCCTCCTCCTCCGGGCTGAGGGTCGGGGACGCCACCGGCACCGGCGCGGCGGCGCGGGCGGTGCCCGAGGCGGCCTGGGCGATCCGGGTGGCGGGCCGCGACCGCAGGTAGTAGGTGGTCTTCAGACCGACCTTCCAGGCGTACGCGTACATCGAGCTCAGCTTGCCGATGGTGGGCGCCGCCATGAAGAGGTTCAGCGACTGGCTCTGGTCGATGTACGGCATCCGGGCGGCGGCCAGGTCGATCAGCGCGCGCTGGGGCAGCTCCCAGGCCGTGCGGTACAGCGAACGGACCTCGGCGGGCAGCCAGTTGAGGTCCTGGACGGAGCCGTTGGCGTCGCGCAGCGCGTCCCGGGTCTGCTGGTCCCAGACGCCGAGCTCCTTCAGCTCGCGCACCAGGTACGGGTTGACCTGGAGGAACTCGCCGGAGAGGGTCTCGCGCTTGAACAGGTTGGAGACCTGCGGCTCGATGCACTCGTACACACCGGCGATCGAGGCGATCGTGGCGGTGGGGGCGATGGCGAGCAGCAGCGAGTTGCGCAGACCGGTCTCGGCGATCCGGGCGCGCAGCGCCTCCCAGCGGCCGGCCCAGTGCGGCGCGGCCGAACCGAAGTGGTCGATGTGCAGCTCGCCGCGGGCGGCGCGGGTCTCGCCGTAGGCCTCGTGGCGGCCCAGCTGCTCGGCCAGGTCGGCGGAACGCTCGTACGCGGTGAGCATGATGCGCTCGGCGATGAGGGTGGAGAGGGCCTTCGCCTCGGCGGAGTCGAAGTCCAGGCGGAGCTGGAAGAAGACGTCCTGGAGGCCCATCACGCCGAGGCCGACCGGGCGCCAGCGCGAGTTGGACGCGCCGGCCTCGGGGGTCGGGTAGAAGTTGATGTCCACCACGCGGTCGAGGAAGGTGACGGCGGTGCGGACGGTGGCGTCCAGACGGTCCCAGTCCATCGCGTTCAGCAGGTCGGCGGCGGTGGCACCGGGGGCGACGTGGGCGCCGAGGTTGACCGAGCCGAGGTTGCAGACGGCGGTCTCGGAGTCGTCCGTGACCTCCAGGATCTCGGTGCAGAGGTTGGAGCTGTGCACCGTGCGGCCGGGCAGCGCGGTCTGGTTGGCGGCGCGGTTGGAGGCGTCCTTGAAGGTCATCCAGCCGTTGCCGGTCTGCGCCAGGGTGCGCATCATCCGGGAGTAGAGGGTCTGCGCCGGGATGGTGCGGACGGCCTTGCCGGCCTGCTCGGCCTTCAGGTACGCCTCGTCGAACTCGGCGCCCCAGAGGTCGACCAGCTCGGGCACGTCGGCGGGGGAGAACAGCGACCAGTCGGCGTTCGCGTTGACGCGGCGCATGAACTCGTCCGGGATCCAGTGCGCCAGGTTGAGGTTGTGGGTGCGGCGCGCCTCCTCACCGGTGTTGTCGCGCAGCTCCAGGAACTCCTCGATGTCCGCGTGCCAGGTCTCCAGGTAGACGCAGGCCGCGCCCTTGCGGCGGCCGCCCTGGTTGACCGCGGCGACCGAGGAGTCGAGGGTGCGCAGGAACGGGACGATGCCGTTGGACTTGCCGTTGGTGCCCCGGATCAGGCTGCCGCGCGAGCGGATCCGCGAGTAGGACAGGCCGATGCCGCCGGCGTGCTTGGAGAGGCGGGCGATCTGGGCGTACCGGGAGTAGATCGAGTCCAGGTTGTCCAGCGGCGAGTCCAGCAGGTAGCAGCTCGACATCTGCGGGTGCTTGGTGCCGGAGTTGAAGAGCGTCGGCGAGGAGGTCAGGTACTCCAGCCGGCTCATCAGGCCGTACAGCTCGGAGACCTCGCGCACCGACTGCTCGTTGTCGCCGACCGCCAGACCACAGGCGACGCGGAGCAGGAACTGCTGCGGGGTCTCGACGACCTTGCGGGTGATCGGGTGGCGCAGCAGGTACCGGGACTGCACGGTGCGCAGGCCGAAGTACTCGAAGCGGCCGTCGCCCTCGGGGTCGATCAGCGCGTTCAGGGCGGTGGCGTGCTTGGCGACGAAGTCGGCGGTGGAGTCGCCGATCAGGCCCTCGGCGTGGCCGACCGCGATCGAGTCCGAGAAGGTGACCGAACCCTGGCTCACCGCCTCGTCGACGATCTCCAGCGCGAGCAGTCGCGCGGCGAGCTTCGAGTACTGCGGGTCCTCGGCGATCATCGACGCTGCGGCGTCCACGGCCAGCCCGCGCAGCTCGGCGAAGTCCGAGCCGGCGTGGCGGCCGCGCAGCGCGGCGGCGGCGACATGGCCGGGGTCCACCTGGGGGAGGTCGGCGCTGCGGTCGGTCAGCAGCCGGAGCAGTGCGCCACCGGGGTCGGACACCGTCGGGTCGACGGGGGCGGAGCTGGAACCCTGGGCGGGCAGGGTGACTGAGGCAGCGGTGGTCAAGGCGCTCTCTCCTGGCGGCGATCGGCGTCGGCGGTGGCTCGGGCCGGACCGTTCGGGGCAGGGGAGCACGGCGCGCCGGCCCGGAGGCGGCGCGCGACGGTGGCATCCCCGGCCCGCCCGCGAGGCCCGGAAGTGGTGCTGGTGCGAAAGGCCTCTGCGGGGAGGCCAGGCGGCACGCCGTCGGCAGGTATTCGGACTCGCGGGCTCTGTCGGAGCCGCCCGCACACCGCTGCGGGGCAGTCCCGGACTCGCACCGGGTTCCCCTGCGTCGACAGCAGGGATGAGCATACATCTAGTGGTGTCCGCTCGATGCGACCCCACATGTTGTGCGGCGTCGCGTGTCGACGTGATCGCAGGTGGTACCGGCGAGAGGCCTTTCCCGGGCTGTTCCGGGGCCGTTCCGGGGCTGCGGCCGGCCCCCGGCCGCCCGCCGCGGGGGCCGGCGCCGGGGGCCGCCGCAGGGTCGTTCCAGGGCCTTCGCGGACCGCGGCGCAGGGCGTCGCCGGGAGTGCCCGGGGCCCGGCCGGTGTTCGGATTCGGAAACGGATCGGCCACCGGGCAGGCCCGCCGTCAGGGGCATGCCCTACGATCTCGGCTCATGAGGGAGCGGAGCCAGCGGGTCGTCGACACCGACGTGATTCGCGGAGCGGCCGCCGAAGGCAGTGAGGGGGGCGCATGAGCGACGGAACGGGCACGCCCGGGGAGTGGAGCGGCCGACCCGGCTCGCCGGGGCAGCAGCCGCCCCCTCCCGCCGGGCCGGGTGGCGCGCAGAACCAGCAGCCGGGCACGCCCGGACAGCCGCCGCAGGGCCCGCCGCCCGCGCCGTACCCCGGCGCGCCGCAGCCGGTGCCGCCGGCCCCGG
>NZ_JBHWUI010000163.1:0-18378 GCF_042737525.1 Kitasatospora sp. NPDC059973
GGCGTGAGCGCCGGGCGCGACGGCGCGGGCGCCGCCGCCCGGGCCGGGGCGGGCACCGGAGCGGGCGCCGGCGCGGCGTGCGTCACCAGCTGCTGCGGGATGAGCATCACCACCCCCGTGCCACCGCGCGCCGACGGCCGGAAGGAGATCTGCAACCCGTACTTGCGGGCCAGCGCGCCGACCACCGCGAGGCCGAGCCGCGTCCCCGCGGTGAGCGTGGTGAGGTCCAGGGGCTCGGCGGAGACGGCCCGCTCGGCCCGGCGCAGCCAGCTCTCGCTCAGCCCGAGGCCACTGTCCTCGACGGTGACCGCCAGTCCGGCCGGCACCTCCTCGACGTAGACGTGCACCTCGGCCGGCGGGGCGGAGAAGTTGGTGGCGTTGTCCAGCAGTTCGGCCAGCGCGTGCATCACGCCCTCGGCGGCGAACCCGGCCACGGCCGCCGTGCTGGCGTTGTGCAGCCGGACCCGCTGGTAGGCGCCGATCCGGCCGAGCGCCCCGCGCAGCACCGACTCCACCGCGATCGGCTTGGCCCAGCGCCGGCCCGAGCGGGCGCCGGTGAGCACGGCGATGCTGTCGGCCATCCGGCCGGCCTGGGCCGTGGAGTGGTCCAGTCGCAGCAGGTCGCCGAGGACCTCCTCGTCGTGCCGGTGCTGCATCTCGCGCAGCTCGGCGTGCATGCTCGTGGCGAGTGCCTGGACCCGCCCGGCGGCGGTCGCGCAGACCGCGAGGGCGGCGGCCCGCAGCCGCTCGCCCCGGCCGATCTCCTCGGCGAGGGCCCGCAGCAGCGCGTACTGGGGGTGCGTGCGGTGCGCCGCGAGCGCGCTGTCCACGGACGCGCCGTCCCGGAGCTTCTTCACCACCTCGGGCAGGACGGACCCGGCGAGCCGGTCCAGTGCGGCTCGCTCCGCCCGCTCGGCCTCCAGTTCGGTCCGCACCCGGGCCAGCTCGGCCTGCGCGGCCAGCACCTCGGCCTCGGCGTCCGCCTGTGCGGTCCGGGCCACCTCCCGCGCCGTGTCGGCGGCGGCGGCCCGCTCGCGGGCGCTCGCCCCGGCGGCGTCGGCCGCGGCGGTCAGCGCGCGCGCCGCCCCGGTCTCCTCCCGCTGCGCGGCGAGCTCCTCCGCCAGTCGGCGGGCGCGCTCGGTGGCGGTCGCCGCCAGTCCGACCGCGATCAGCCAGAGCACCGCGACCGCGCAGACCGCGGCGACGGTCAGCGGCTGGTGCGCCGACAGGGCCCGGCCCGCGGCCACCGGGGCGGCGACGCCCGCCAGCAGTACGGCCGCCGCGGTGAGGGCCGCGGTGCGCGGGGCCGGGCGTCGGCGCGCCGTGCCGTCGGGGCTGGTGCGTTCTCTCATCGATGCGGTCCTCGGCAGCGGCGGGCGTCGACGGGCGGACGCCGACAGCGGGGGCGGGCGAACGCGCGACCGCCCGGCCGACGTAGTGAAACGTCTCCGGGCGGCTGATCGGTTCACGCTTTCGGCCGATCATATCCATTCAGCTCCTGCCCTCAATGGGCAAGTTGACGGCCAGTATCATTCGTTCACGGCTCGTGCACCGATTGGCGACCTCACCGTCGCACCTCGATCAACTCAAGGTGGCATCCACCGCCCGGCGCAGTGCCGCGAAGTCCAGCCCGTGATCGGCGATGATCCTGGCGCCGAGCCCCTCCCCCTCCCGGACCACCCCGAGCAGCAGGTGCCCGACGCCGATGCGGCCGGACTTCAGCCGGAGCGACTCGCGCAGCGACAGCTCCAGCACCTTCTTCGCCCGGGGCGTGAACGGCACCCGCCCGCCCTTGGCGTCGGCCCGGAACCAGCCCCGCCGCCTCGACTCCGGGCCCTCCGCCGGAGCGTCCAGCGCCCCCTCCCCGAACGCCGACTCGACGGCCTCCCGGACGGCGTCCAGATCGACCCCGATCGCCGCCAGCGCCTCCGCGTCGTCGGCCCCGCCGAGCAGCCGGCGCACCGCCCGCCGCACGGCGGCGTGGTCCAGCCCCGCCTCGACCAGCACGGCCGCCGACGGATCGTGCGGCATCGCCACGACGGCCAGCAGCAGGTGCTCGGTGCCGATCTGCCCGTGCCGGAGCTGCGCCGCCTCCCGGCCCGCCTGGCCGACCACCTGCCGCGCATCGTCGGTGAAGCGTTCGAACATCGCTCAGCCTCCGTCCTTCTCGCTCGCGGTACCCCCGGCACCCCGCCGGGCGTACTTCTTGTGCACCGCCTGCCTGGTCACCCCGAGACAGACCGCGATGTCCTGCCAGGACCACCCCTGCTCGCGGGCGTTCCCGACCTGCAGGCCCTCCAGGCGATCGGCCAGGTCGCGCAGCGCCCGCACCGCCCGGAGCCCCACCGCGGGATCCCGACTGCTCGCGGCCGCCGCGAGTTCTCCGTTCTCGCTCATACCGTCAACTTAGGTTGACGCCCATCGACTGTCAACCCTGGTTGACAGATACTCCGCGGCGCTCCACCGCGCGAGCAGCGCGCGCCCGGCCAAGCCGCCCCGGTGGCCGGGCAACGCAAAAGGCGGGGCGAGGACCTCGAAAAGGTCCTCGCCCCGCCTCGCGGAACTCAGCCGCTCAGGCTGTCATCCGGCACCGGGCCGGCACGGCGTCCGGATCAGCTGCAGCCGCTGGTGGAGCCGCAGCCCTCGCAGAGGTAGCAGCTGCCGGCGCGGCGCATCTTGGTGCCGCAGGAGAAGCAGAGCGGCGCGTCGGCGTTGAGGCCGAGCTGGATCTCCATCAGCTCCGTCGAGTTGTGGGCCCTGCGCGGGGCCTCGACGGCCGGTGCGGGCTTGGCCACCGGGGCGGCCGGAGCCGCCGGGGCCACCGGCGCGGACTGCGCCAGGGTCTCGGTGTCCAGCTCCTCGGCCTCCAGCGGCTCGTAGGAGCCCGTCTCCAGGTGGCGCTGGCGCTCCTCGACGGAGTGGATGCCGAGCGCGGAACGGGTCTCGAACGGCAGGAAGTCCAGCGCCAGGCGGCGGAAGATGTAGTCGACGATCGACTGCGCCATCCGCACGTCCGGGTCGTCGGTCAGACCGGCCGGCTCGAAGCGCATGTTGGTGAACTTCGAGACGTACGTCTCCAGCGGCACGCCGTACTGCAGGCCGACCGAGACGGCGATCGAGAAGGCGTCCATCATGCCCGCGAGGGTCGAGCCCTGCTTGGACATCTTCAGGAAGACCTCGCCGAGGCCGTCGTCCGGGTAGGAGTTGGCCGTCATGTAGCCCTCGGCGCCACCGACCGTGAAGGAGGTGGTGATGCCCGGGCGGCCCTTGGGCAGGCGCTTGCGGACCGGGCGGTACTCGACGATCTTCTCGACCGCGGCGACCGGGGCCGCCTCGGTCTCGGCCTTCGCGTCGCCGGACTTCTTCTTGGCCGACAGCGGCTGGCCGACCTTCGAGTTCTCGCGGTAGATGGCGAGCGCCTTGACGCCCATCTTCCAGGCCTCGAAGTAGATCTCCTCGACGTCCTCGACGGTCGCCGCGGCGGGCATGTTGACGGTCTTGGAGATGGCGCCGGAGATCCACGGCTGGATCGCCGCCATCATCCGCACGTGCCCCATCGGGGAGATGGAACGCTCGCCCATCGCGCAGTCGAAGACCTCGTAGTGCTCGGTCTTCACGCCGGGCGCGTCCACCACGTTGCCGTGCTCGGCGATGTGGGCGACGATCGCCTCGATCTGCTCGTCCTGGTAGCCGAGGCGCTTCAGGGCGCGCGGCACGGTGCCGTTGACGATCTGCATCGAACCGCCGCCGACGAGCTTCTTGAACTTGACCAGTGCCAGGTCGGGCTCGACGCCGGTGGTGTCGCAGTCCATCATCAGGCCGATGGTGCCGGTCGGGGCGAGCACCGAGGCCTGGGCGTTGCGGAAGCCGTTCTGCTCGCCGAGGCGCAGCACGTCCTGCCAGGTCTCGGTGGCGGCGGCCCAGACCGGGGCGTCCAGCTCGTCGACCGCGACGGCGGCGACCGAGGCGTCCGCGTGCTGCTTCATGACCTGCCGGTGCGGGGCCGCGTTGCGGGCGTAGCCGTCGTACGGGCCGACCACGCCGGCGAGTTCGGCGCCGCGGCGGTAGGCGGTGCCGGTCATCAGCGAGGTGATGGCGCCGGCCAGGGCGCGGCCGCCCTCGCTGTCGTAGGCGTGGCCGGTGGCCATCAGCAGGGCGCCGAGGTTGGCGTAGCCGATGCCGAGCTGGCGGTAGGCGCGGGTGGTTTCGCCGATCTTCTCGGTCGGGAAGTCGGCGAAGCAGATGGAGATGTCCATCGCGGTGATGACCAGCTCGACGACCTTGGCGAAGCGCTCGGCGTCGAACGAGTCGTCGTCGCGCAGGAACTTCATCAGGTTGAGCGAGGCCAGGTTGCAGCTGGAGTTGTCCAGGTGCATGTACTCGGAGCAGGGGTTGGACGCGTTGATGCGGCCGGACTCCGGGCAGGTGTGCCAGCGGTTGATGGTGGTGTCGTACTGGATGCCCGGGTCGGCGCAGGCCCAGGCGGCCTCGGCCATCTTGCGGAAGAGCTTCTTCGCGTCGACGGTCTCGATGACCTCGCCGGTCATCCGGGCGCGCAGGCCGAATTCGGTGCCGTTCTCGACGGCGGTCATGAATTCGTCGTTGACCCGGACCGAGTTGTTGGCGTTCTGGTACTGCACGGAGGCGATGTCGTCGCCGCCGAGGTCCATGTCGAAGCCCGCGTCGCGCAGGGCGCGGATCTTCTCCTCCTCCTTCACCTTGGTCTCGATGAAGGCCTCGACGTCCGGGTGGTCGACGTCCAGCACGACCATCTTGGCCGCCCGGCGGGTGGCGCCACCGGACTTGATGGTGCCGGCGGAGGCGTCGGCGCCGCGCATGAAGGAGACCGGGCCGGAGGCGTTGCCGCCGGAGGAGAGCAGTTCCTTGGAGGAGCGGATCCGGGAGAGGTTCAGGCCGGCGCCGGAGCCGCCCTTGAAGATCATGCCCTCTTCCTTGTACCAGTCGAGGATCGACTCCATGGAGTCGTCGACGGCCAGGATGAAGCAGGCGCTGACCTGCTGGGGCTGCTTGGTGCCGACGTTGAACCAGACCGGCGAGTTGAAGCTGAACACCTGGTGGAGGAGGGCGTAGGTCAGCTCGTGCTCGAAGGTCTCGGCGTCACCGGGGGTGGTGAAGTAACCGTTCTTCTCGCCGGCGGCGCGGTAGGTGAGCACCACGCGGTCGATGATCTGCTTGAGGCTCCACTCGCGCTGCGGGGTGCCCACGGCGCCGCGGAAGTACTTGGACGTGACGATGTTGACGGCGTTGACCGACCAGAAGTCGGGGAACTCCACGCCGCGCTGCTCGAAGTTGATCGAGCCGTCGCGCCAGTTGGTCATGACGACGTCACGCCGCTCCCAGCGGACCTCGTCGTAGGGGTGTACGCCAGGGGTGGTGTGGATGCGCTCGATCCGCAGGCCGCCCTTGGGGGCCTTGCCGGCGCCCTTGGTCACGGTCTTGTCGGACTTCGACCCGCGTGCGGAACCGCTCGTGGTGTCTGTCACTTCTCGCTCCTCCTCCTGGGCAAACGCCCAAAGTGCCCCGAAAAGTCCGGGCACCGCTGGTTCGTCTTCCGGTGTGCGGACAGGCGACGACCTGCCTGTACCCGCACGGTTTGTGGTGTTCTGTGCGCCGTTTCCGGGCACGCCTCGGCCCCGAGGGGCCGGTATGGCCGGTATGGCTGATGTGGCTGATGTGGTGCTGTGAGCCCCGAGGGGCCGGTGTGGTGCTGTCGGCCCCGAAGGGCCGGTGCGGCTGGTGTGGCTGGTGTGGGACGAAAGGCCCCGAGGGGCCGGTGGTGCGGAGCCGGCCTCCTAGGGCGCGGCGGCGGCGACGGGCACGCAGGCGCCGTCCGCCTCGGGGACGGGCCGCTCGGCGCGGAGCTCCGCGATGGCGGCCTCGAAGTCTTCCAGTCCGTCGTACGCCTGGTAGACGCTGGCGAAGCGCAGGAAGGCGACGACGTCGAGTTCCTTGAGCGGTCCGAGTATGGCCAGCCCCACGTCGTGGGTGGTCAGCTCGGACTTGCCGGTGGCCCGCACGCACTCCTCGACCTTCTGGCCGAGCTGGGCGAGGGCGTCCTCGGTGACCGGGCGGCCCTGACAGGCCTTGCGGACTCCGGAGATGACCTTCTCCCGGGAGAACGGCTCGGTGACGCCGCTGCGCTTGATGACCATCAGTGCGGCCGTCTCCACCGTGGTGAAACGGCGGCCGCAGTCCGGGCACTGCCGGCGACGGCGGATCGAGCTGCCGTCTTCGGTGGTCCGGCTGTCGACGACGCGGCTGTCGGAGTGCCGGCAGAAGGGGCAGTGCACCTGAAGATCCCTCCGGGCAGGACGTGCGGACTGGTCGAGTCTATGCGATGAGGACCCGGCACCGCCAAGCGGATCATGCGACGTGACCACTAGTACTGGGCCCGGAGAGGACTGTAACCACTACATGTGGGTCCAGGGGGGAAGCGACACCCCTGGCGTGTCGGCGCCGATTAGACTGCCGGAGCCGCGTTCGAGTCGAACATTTAAGCGATGTACAACAAAGCCTTGATCGAGTCAGCCAACTCCCGAATAATTCACTCGAACGTGTGTTTGGCGCAACCTTTCGATAGGAGGTGCCGTTGGGCTGGAAAAGGGGAGAGGACAGCCGTCGAGAGGGGCCGCCGTGAACACGATCGAAAGCAACACCATCCCGGTGCAGGAACACTCCCAGCTCAAGGTGGGGCAGCGCACCACGAATCAGCAGAGTGTGGACAGCATGGACCGTAGCGAAGAACACCGCCTCTCCGGCCAGGCCATTTCCCATCCGGGCCGCGTTCCCGACCAGCCGATCGAGCACGCCGCCGTGCTGGACGACAGCCACCCGGTCCCCGCGCGCTCGCTGCCCGGCCGCCCCCCCGGCATCCGGACGGACGAGGCCGGGCTGACCGAGCGCCAGCGGCGGGTCATCGAGGTCATCCGGGACTCGGTCCAGCGCCGCGGCTACCCGCCGTCCATGCGGGAGATCGGCCAGGCCGTCGGCCTGTCCAGCACCTCCTCGGTCGCCCACCAGCTGATGGCCCTGGAGCGCAAGGGCTTCCTGCGCCGGGATCCGCACCGCCCGCGCGCCTACGAGGTCCGCGGCGTCGAGGTGGCCCGCCCCAACACCGCCGAGACGGCCGGGCGTCCGTCCACCTCGTACGTGCCACTGGTCGGGCGGATCGCCGCCGGCGGCCCGATCCTGGCCGAGCAGACGGTCGAGGACGTCTTCCCGCTGCCGCGCCAGCTGGTCGGCGAGGGCGAGCTGTTCGCGCTGACCGTGCGCGGCGACTCGATGATCGAGGCCGCCATCTGCGACGGCGACTGGGTGACCGTCCGCCGCCAGCCGGTCGCCGAGAACGGCGACATCGTGGCCGCGATGATCGACGGCGAGGCGACCGTGAAGCGCCTCAAGCGCGAGGACGGCCGGATCTGGCTGATGCCGCACAACCCGGCGTACGAGCCGATCAACGGCGACAACGCGACCATCCTGGGCAAGGTCGTCGCCGTGCTGCGCCGCCTCTGAGCCGCCCGGTACGGCGCCCACCGGGAAGGGGCTACACCGCACGGTGCGGGGAGCCCCTCCGGTGTGCCCGGGCGGCGGCCGCCTCTCGGGGGCGACCGACGCCTCAGCCCCGCTTGACCACCGGCCGCACCGGCGCCGCGGAGGCGTCGATCGCCGCCAGTGAGCGGCGCACCTGGTTGCGATCGGTGGTGTACCAGAACTCCGGCATCGAGGAGCGGAAGAAGCTCCCGTACCGCTTGGTCTCCACCCGCGGGTCCAGCACCGCCACCACACCGCGGTCGTCCGCCGCGCGGACCAGCCGGCCCGCGCCCTGCGCCATCAGCAGCGCGGCATGGGTGGCCGCGACGGCCATGAAGCCGTTCCCGCCGCGCTGTTCGACGTCCCGCTGGCGGGCGCTCATCAGCGGGTCGTCCGGGCGCGGGAACGGGATCCGGTCCATCACCACCAGCTGACAGGCCGAGCCGGGCACGTCCACGCCCTGCCAGAGCGAGAGCGTGCCGAACAGGCAGGTGGTCGCGTCCGAGGCGAATTCGCGGATCAGCTCACCCAGGGTGTCCTCGCCCTGGAGCAGGATCCGGTTGTCCAGCCGCTCGCGCATCGCCTCGGCGGCGGCCTGGGCGCCGCGCATCGAGGAGAACAGGCCGAGCGTGCGGCCGCCGGCCGCGCCGATCAGCTCGGCGAGTTCGTCCAGCATGTCGGGGCGCTCCGGGTCCCGCCCCGGGTCGGCCAGGTGCCGGGCGACGTAGAGGATGCCCTGCTTGGGGTACTTGAACGGCGAGCCGACGTCGATGCCGCGCCAGTGCGGCACCGCGTCCTCGCCGAAGGCGGCCTCGGGGGCGTCGCCCTCGGTGCGCTGGTCCGGCAGCCGGGCCTCCGAGGGCAGGCCGACCGAGGCGGCGACGCCGGTGAAGTCCCCGCCGAGCTTCAGCGTGGCGGAGGTGAGCACCACCGAGCGCTCCTTGTAGAGGCCCTCCCGCAGCAGCCCGGAGACGCTCAGCGGGGCGACCCGCAGCGAGGCGGTGCCCAGGCCGTACCGGTCGCTGCGCTCGATCCAGACCACGTCGTACTCGGAGTCGGCCAGCAGCCGCTCGGCCGTCTCGTGCAGCGCCTCGGCGGAGGCCATCGCCTGCTTGCGCACCGCGTCCTCGTCGGTGAGCGCCTTGTCCCGCGTCTCGCCGAGCGAGGTGATCACCTGCCGGCTGGCGTCCCGGATCGCGGTGACCGCGTACGCCAGGTACTCGGGCAGCTCCTCGACCCGGCCGGGCTGGGCGGTCTCCATCAGGCCGTGGTAGTTCTCCGCGGCCCCCTGGAGGGCGTCCACCGCCTTCTCGTTCGCCAGCCTGGCCGCGCGCTTGACCGCCCGGTTGACCGCGCCGACGGTCAGCTCGGCGGTGGCCGCGCCGGTGACCCGGTTGACCAGCTCGTGCGCCTCGTCGACGATCAGCAGCTCGTGCTCCGGCAGCACCGGCGCGCCCTCGATGGCGTCGATCGCCAGCATGGCGTGGTTGGTGACCACGACGTCCGCCAGCTTGGCGCGCTCCCGCGCCTTCTCGGCGAAGCACTCCTGCCCGTACGCGCAGCGGGTGGCGCCCAGGCACTCCTTGGAGGTGACCGAGAGCTGGGCCCAGGCCTTGTCGGAGACGCCGGGGCTCATGTCGTCGCGGTCGCCGGTCTCCGTCTCGTCCGCCCACTCGCGCAGCCGCAGGACGTCCTGGCCGAGCTTGCCGGTGGGGCCGCCGAGGGCGTCCACCGGATCGAAGAGGCCCTCGCCCTCCTCGCTCGGGGTGCCCTCGTTGGCCCGGTGCAGGCAGAGGTAGTTGGAGCGGCCCTTGAGCATCGCGAACAGCGGGCGGCGGCGCAGCACCGGGTGCAGCGCCTCCACCGTCCGCGGCAAGTCCCGCTCGACCAGCTGGCGTTGGAGCGCCAGGGTGGCCGTGGCGACTACCACGCGGTCCCCGTGGGCGAGGGCCGGCACCAGGTAGGCGAGGGACTTGCCGGTGCCGGTGCCGGCCTGCACCAGCAGGTGCTCGCCGTTGTCGACGGCGTCGGCGACGGCCTCGGCCATCCTGACCTGGCCGGGGCGCTCGACGCCGCCGACGGCGGCCACGGCGGCGTGCAGCAGCTCGGGGAGCTGGGCCCGCGGGACGGCCTCGACCGCGCCGGCGGCGGCCGACCCGTCGGCCTCGTCGTCGGCGGGGAGCTGGGATTCGGAGTCGTTCGTCATGACCCACCCAGCCTACGGGGCGGGGGTGACAATCCGGTCCCGCCGGCCGTGCGGCACCGCGGCTCCCGCGGCGGCCAGCGCGTTGGGCACGGTGCCGTGCCGGGCGGCGTGCGGGCGGTGCGGGCGGTCCCCGTAACCGTCCAGCAGCAGCCGGTTCCGGTTGAGGCAGAGCCGGTCGATCCGCGGGCGGAACAGGTCGAAGAGCTCGAACCGCTCGCGCAGCTCGGGGAAGCGCTCCTGGTAGCGCAGGATCTCGGCCCGCAGCAGGGCCCAGAACTCGGCCTCGGGCAGTCCGGTCTGCGCCTCCAGCAGCGGGGCGAGGTAGCGGTAGACGCCGATGAACAGGCCGGAGTGGAGGAACTGGCAGAGGCCCTGCGGGTCCTCGCGCAGCAGTACCTCGGCCACCTCGGCGGGCAGCTCGCGCAGCTCGGGCAGGTCCTGGTCGCTCAGGTTGACGTCGTCGACGAAGTCCTTGACCGCGAGCCGGGCCGGGGCGTCCCGCTCGTCGAAGACCACGATGGCGTTCTCCCCGTGCGGGGAGAAGACCAGGCCGTACCGGTAGAGGAAGTGCAGCAGCGGCGGGAGCATCGCCGCGAACAGCCGGGCGGTCCACGCGGCGGGGGTGAGGCCGGAGCGGGCGATCAGCTCGGCGGCCAGCGCCCGTCCGTCGGAGCCGGTCTGCAGCAGCGCCGCCAGGGTGCGGCCGCGCTCGCCGCCGTCCAGACAGGGGCCGAGCGGCTCGCGCCAGATCGCGCCCAGCAGTTCCTTGTACTGGTAGGGCGCCTCCGGCAGCTCCCGGTAGAGCGGGTGGTCGACGGTGACGGAGGCGATCTCGCCGAGCAGCACGATCCGGCACTCGTCGCGCAGGAAGGGGTCGGCCTGCCGGATCCCGTGGATCCAGGCGGTCACGGCGGGCGCGGCCAGCGTGCGCTCGGTGGGCAGGCCGCGCCAGACCAGGGTGTTGAGGATGGCGAGCGGCAGCTTGACGGTGCAGCGGTCGGGCCGGCTCCGGTTGAAGAAGGAGCGGATGGACTGCTGGGGCAGCCGCAGGTCGCCGTCGGTGGGCAGCGGGACGATCTCACCGCTCGCGATCCACGGGGCGAACAGCGGGACGACGGTCTCGTCCCACTGCCAGGGGTGCACCGGCAGCAGCAGGTAGTCGTCGGCGTCCGGGCCGAGGACGGCGCGCAGGGCGGCGGGGTCGTCGAGCTCGCGCGCGTACAGTTGCTCGGGCTCGGCGACGCCGGGAACGCCGCGGTACTGCGCCAGCCGGCGGTGCACGGCGATCCAGGGCAGTGGTCGCGGGGTGCGCGCCTCCGGGGCCCAGCGGGCGGCGTCGGTGGCGGAGAAGCCGAGCCGGCCCTTGTTGGGGACGATCCAGGGGTGCCCGCCCTGCCGGCCCTCCAGCTCGGGGTGGCCGAGGTCGGCGAGCTCGGCGGCGGTGAGCGCGGTGGCGAGCTGGTGGGCGTCGGCGATCAGGGTCGCGGTGAGTTCGCGGATCAGGTGGCCGGTGGTGTCGCCGCGCAGCCCGAGGGTGTGCCGGGCGTAGGGGAGGAAGCGCAGCGGGTCCAGGCCGTCCGGCCGGGAGCAGCGCACCGAGTCCGGGACGACCTGCCAGCCGCCGTACGCGCCGCGGCCGGCGGTGAAGCGGTAGTCGGCCTCGGGCAGCCGGAGCAGGTAGCCGTCGGGGCCGTCGGGGACGGGGGTGATCAGCTCCTCGTAGGCGAACTCGCCGAGCATCTTGGCCAGCAGCGTGCGGCCGGCCCGCTGCCAGTGCCCGGCGGTGAGCTGCGGGGGCAGGTACAGCGGGGGTTCAGCGGCCGGCGGTTGCGGCACGGGTCCACTCCTGGGGTCGCGGAACGGCGGGGACGTCCGCGGTGGCGGGGACGTCGCCCATGGCGGGGGCGGCAGGGCCGGTGGGGCCACCGGGGGTGACGGGGGTGACGGGTGGTGCGAAGCCGGTCCAGGCGGTGCGTTCGGGCAGCCGGTGGACCGTCCGGCCGGCGACGGCGTTGAGGATCACGGCGGCCCGGTGGGCGCCGAGCCCGAGATCGGGAGTGCCGACGCCATGAGTGTGCAACTCGGCGTTCTGTACGTACAGTCCGCCGACGAGGTCGGGCAGGGTCGCGACCCGGTGGTCGAGGTCGACCCGGTAGCGCCCGGCCGCGTCCCAGTCGATCAGGTGGGCGAGCGGCTCCAGGGCGGCCGGGCGGGCGGCGCGGTACCCGGTGGCGAGCACCACGGCGTCGGTGCGCAGCACGTGCTCGACGCCCGAGTCACCGTGCCGGCAGCGGAGTTCGAGACCGCCGCAGGGGCCGGGCCGGGCGTCCGTGACGGCCGTGCCGGGGGTGATCTCGACCGGGGCGTCGTCGATCGGCCGGCCGATGGTCCGCTCGTACAGGTGGTCGTGGATCTCGGCGAGGGTCTCGGCGCTGGCGGCCTTGTGCAGTTGCCACTGCGCCTCGACCAGGGTGTCCCGGACGGGCCCGGGCAGGCCGTGGAAGTAGCGGGTGTAGTCGGGCGTGAAGTGCTCCAGCCCGAGCTTGGAGTACTCCATCGGCGCCAGCGCCCGGGTGCGGGTGAGCCAGCGCAGCCGGACGCCCTCCCCCACCCGGCGCAGCAGGTCGAGGAAGACCTCCGCGCCGGACTGCCCGCTGCCGACCACGGTGATGTCGCGCGCGTCGTCCAGGGTCTCCCGGCGGTCCAGGTAGTCGGCGGAGTGGAAGGCCCGGGGGTGGCCGTCGAGGGCGGTGAAGGCCTCGGGCAGCACCGGCCGGGTGCCGACGCCGAGGGCGAGGTTGCGGGCGTGCACCTCGGTGCGCCGGCCGGTGGCGGTGTCGCGGAGTTCGGCCCGGTACAGCGCGCCGTCCCGGTGCAGCGCGGTGACCTCGGTGCCGAAGCGGCAGTTGCCGAGCCGTTCGGCCGCCCAGCGGCAGTAGTGGTCGTACTCCCGGCGGGGCAGCTGGAAGCGCTCGGCGAAGTAGAACGGGAAGAGCCGGTCCTGCTCGCGCAGGTAGTTGAGGAAGGACCAGCGGTTGGTCGGGTCGACCAGGGAGACCAGGTCGGCGAGGAAGGGGACCTGCATCCGGGCCCCGTCGACCAGCATCCCGGGGTGCCAGCGGAACTCCGGGCGCTGGTCGCAGAAGAGCGTGCGCAGGCCGGGGGCGGGTTCGGCCAGCGCGGCGAGCGAGAGGTTGAACGGGCCGATGCCGACGCCGAGCAGGTCGTACGGCGCGGGCGGGGCTGCTGGGGTGTCCATGGAGTCGGAGGTGTCCTCGGCGGGGTCGGTCGCGGGCGGGCGGGCGGCGGAGGGGGCGCGGTCAGGCGGAGGGCGGCCGGGCGGCGGGGGCTCGGTCCGGCGGCACCCGGCCCGGCCGGTCCGGACCGCGGCCGCGGACCATCAGCGCCGCGCGCTTGTCGGGCAGGTCGAGTTCGGCGGCCCGGGTGAAGCCGGCCCGCTCGAAGGCACGGATCGAGCGCAGGTTCCGGACGTCGGGCTCGGCGACCACCCGCCGGCAGCGCGGCCGCGCCCGCAGGATGCGGTCGGCCAGCGCGGCGAGCAGGGTCGCGCCCAGGCCCCGCCCCCGGCAGTCGGCGGGGCCGAGCAGCAGGTGGACGCCGGTGTCGTGGGGCCGGGCCGGGTAGTGCGCGGCGAGCGGGTCGAGGTCGGCGCGGTAGATCTCCCAGTAGCTCATCGGGGCGCCGTCGAGCAGCCCCAGGCGGGGCAGGCTGCGGCCGTCGCCGTCGAGCTGGGCCCGCAGGTGCCGTTCGGTGACGGCGGGCGGCCCGGCGAGCTCCCAGAAGGCGGCGGTCTCGGGGTCGTTCATCCACCCGGCGAGCAGCTCCAGGTCGGCGGGCAGCCGAACCGGACGGAGCCGGAACTCCCCCGCGCCGGTGGCCATCGGGCCCCGGCCGGTCACCCCGTCGGGGCCTTCGGCGGACACGCCGTCGGAGCCCTCACCGGAAACGTCCTCAAGACCTTCACCGGTACCGCAGCCGTCGTCGGAGCCGCCCGCGCGGGAGTTCACGCGCCGGCCACCGGGTTCGGGATGTCGACGTAGACGGACTGCGTGGCCACCGGCCCGACCAGCTCGTCCAGGCCGTTGATCCGGGTGAGCAGGTTGGCCTTGCAGGGCAGCGTGGCGGCGTCCAGCAGGAGCGCGGGCAGCGCGGACCCGGTGGCCGCGACGCGCGGTCCGGACAGGAAGCCGCGCAGGGCGGCCAGCAGCACCGACTCGTCGGCCAGCCGCTGTGAGCCGAAGGCGCCGATCAGGCCCAGGACGTGGTTGATCCCGAGGTAGTAGGCGAAGTGGTGGTCGATCACCTCGTCGGCCAGGAAGGTGTCGCTCCGGGCACCGAGCCCGGGCAGCCGGGCGGTGAGCCGGTCGGCCGCGCTCTGCCGGTAGTAGAAGCCCTGGTTGTCCCGGTAGCGGCCGCCCTGCGGCCACCCGTCGGCGTCGAGCAGGACGAGGCTGTTCTGCTGGTGCGCCTCCAGCGCGATGCCGGCCTGGCCGTCCAGCCAGAGCACCGGCAGGACGACGGCGTCCAGGTAGCGCAGGAACCATTCGGCGGCCACCGTGGGCAGCGGGCGTCCGCAGCGCGCGGCGAGCGCGCGCAGGGTGTCGCCGAGCCGCGACGGTACGGTGTCGCCGGTGCCGAGCGGCTGTTCGGCGACCAGCCCGGCCACGCAGAGGGCGCGGTCGCCGGGGGCGAACGGCTGGGCGCGCAGCACGGTGTCCAGCCCGCCGGGGTCGCCGAGCGCGGGGTGGTCGACGCCGATCCAGGCCGGGTCGCGGACGATGTCGAAGCCGGGGTGGACGGCCCGCCACTCGGCGGCCAGTCCGGTCTCCAGCAGCCGGTGCATCTCCAGGCCCCGGTGGAGCTCCTTGCGGAGGTTCTCCCGCCGGGAGTTGGTGATCCGCAGGCCGAGCGAGAGCTTCAGCATCCAGGGCGTGCCGGGCCGGTAGACGGTGCGCACCGAGGAGGTCGGGTACCAGGGGTCACCGGCCGGGCCGAGGTCGCGCAGCCGCCCGTCGGCGAGCAGTTCCGCGACGGCCGGGCGCAGGGCGAGCTCGCGGGCCTGCCAGGGGTGCAGCGGGAGGGCGGCCGTCCCGGGCGGTACCAGGGTCGGGTCGCCGAGCAGGTGGGCGGTGATCCGGTCGGCGCTCTCGGTCAGCGCCGAACCGGCCGCGAGCAGGTCGCGGTCGACGGCGTACCAGTGCAGCCGGAAGGAGCCGTGGAGCTCCGGGGAGTACGCGGCGCTCTGCGCGGGGCCGAGGCCGTCGCGGCTCTTGGGCGTCGGGTGCATCGGGTGGCCCAGCAGCAGGGACTGCTCGGCGGCCAGGAACTGCGAGCCCTCCGGCCCGCCGGGGGCGGCGGCGGTGCGGCGGTGGGCCAGGATGTCGGCGGTGCGGACCACCGAGTCGGCCACCCGGGCGGCGAGGTCGGCGACCTGGCCGGGGTCGGGGCGGGCGGCGGCCGCGGCGGCGAGCAGGGCGGCGGCGGTGACGGCGTCCACCGGGGCGGCGGCGGTGCCCTCACCGACCGCGAGGGTGGCCGGGCCGAAGCGGTGCCAGCCGGCCGGTGACCAGTAGCGGACCGGGGCGAGCAGCCGGGCGGCGCCGCCGAGTACGGCGATCCGCAGCCGTCCGTCCGCCCCGGGTACCGCCCCGGTCTCCCGGGCCCAGCACCGCAACAGGGCCTCCAGACCGGCCTGTTCGGCGGCGACGGCCGGGTCCGGATGGAGCAGCGGGTCGGGCGGCACCGGGCGGGCCGCGGCCGGCCGGACCCCGGCGGGCTGGACCGGGGCGGGGTGGCGCGTCGGGGCTTCGGGCGGGGCTCCGGTGACGGCGGTGCTCAAGGCTGCTCCTTGTGGCGCGTGGGGTGCGGACGCGCGCTGGTGGTGGAGAGGGTGTGGCGGGCGCTCGCACCGTCGCGTCAGGTAAGGGTTAGCTATCCCTGAGGGGTGATCACAAGGGCTGCTCACTCGTCCGAGTGAAGAGCGGTGAGAGTTCAACACTCAGGAGGGGGGACCTGCCATGCCAACGAGCCAACCGGGCGTTCGTCACAGATCGGTGACCTCCGGCCGCCGTCGCAACCCGGGGGTCGGCCCGCGCCGTCCTGGTGGCCAGTGGGAGACTCCAAGGCGGTCGGCCGCCGCCGCACAGGACCAGCAGGGGGAAGCGAACACCATGCCATCGATCCACCGGTCAGCCATGGCCGCGGCCCTCGCCGCCGCAACGCTGCTCGTGACGGCCTGCGGGCCGGACGGCCCCTCCGGCGGGGGCACCGCCGCACCGCCGCCGGCCCCGGCGAGCGGCAGCGCCACGACCGCCGGGGGTGGCGGCGTGATCGGCGGCGGTGTGATCGGCGGCCTGACCCTGCCGTCGGGCATCCCGACCAGCCTGCTGGAGGGCCTGCCCACGAGCTGGGACGACCTGAAGAAGTGGAAGTTCGAGGACTGGGACAACTGGGCCTCCAAGCACGTCTTCAACAACCCGGTGGTGAAGGACTTCTGGAACCCGGACAAGATGGGCGACTCCAAGCCGGCCGACCCGGCCCCGCCCACCGCGAAGCCGACCGGCGACGCCGGGGTGACCGATCCGGACCCGGCCCCGGTCAAGGCAACGCCGGTGACCCGCCCGTACACCAAGCAGCCGTCCGGCAAGGTGTTCTTCAGCGCCGACGGCGGCCGCGGCAACTGCTCGGCCACGGTGATCGCCGACCCGGCGCACCCCGGCAAGAGCAACCTGGTCTGGACCGCCGGGCACTGCGTGCACCCGGGCAAGGGCGGCGACTTCTACAAGGACCTCGTCTTCGTCCCCGCCTACAACAACTCCGGTGCCTCCAGCGGCGGCAAGAAGGCCCCGCTCGCGGAGCTGGCACCGCTGGGCACCTGGTGGGCCAAGGACGTGGTGACCTCGCCGCAGTGGACGGTCGAGGGCGGCGGCACCGGTGACGCCGCCAACCAGTACGACTTCGCCGTGATGCGGGTGCAGAACCAGAACGACACCGGCAAGTCGCTGGAGGAGACGGTCGGCGCTGCCGTCCCGGTCTGGTTCGACGCCCCGCGCGACCGGATCTCCGCCTCGGCCTGGGGCTACCCGCTCTACAAGCCCTTCGACGGGCAGGAGTTGTACAAGTGCGACGGCGGGAAGCCCACCCGGCTCTCCTTCGACGCCAAGCGCCCGGCGATGCTCACCATCGGCTGCACCATGACCCAGGGCTCCAGCGGCGGCGGCTGGTTCGCCCCGATGCCGGACGGCCGGACCGCCCTGGTCAGCAACACCTCCATCGGCACCCAGGACCACACCTCGCTGAGCGGCCCGTACCTGGAGACGGTCGCCAAGCAGGCCCTGGACTACATCTCCAGGAAGCAGAAGTAGCCGCCACCGCGCCGAAGACCACACGGGGACCGATCACCATGCCGAAGACCAGGCACCGCGCCGCGCCGGCGGCCGCCGCCGTACTCGCCGCGCTCGCGCTCACCGCGACCGCCTGTGGACCGGAGGACGCGGGCAGCGCCGACGCCGCGTCCACCCCGGCCACGACCGCCGCCGCCACCGCCGCGTCCGCCAAGCCGGGCGCACTGCCCGGCAGCCTCCAGGACCTCGCCGGCTGGAAGCTCGACGACTGGGCCCGCTTCGTCAGCGAGAACGCCTTCGTCAACGAGGTCGCCCAGGGCTTCTGGTCGATCGCCAAGATGGAGAACGCCAAGGGCCGGCCCACCCCGGAGTACTCGCACAAGAGCCCGGGGAACACGGTCGTCCGGGACGACCCGCCGGCGGCCGTCCCGGCCAGGCCGCAGCCGCACCCGTACAGTCCGGCGACGGCGGTGGTCGGCAAGATCTTCATGACCGCGCCCGAGGGCGACTCGATGTGCTCGGGCACCGTGGTCTCCGACCCGGCCAACCCGGGCCGCAGCAACCTCGTCTACACCGCCGCGCACTGCCTGCACGACGGCAAGGGCGGCGGCTGGCTGAAGAACATCGTCTTCGTCCCCGGCTACAACCGCGACGGCCAGGCCAGCCGGGGCAGGCAGTACACCGAGCAGCAGGTCTCCCCGTACGGGCGGTGGACGGCGGTCCGCGCGCTGGTCGCGCCGACCTGGGTGAAGGAGACCGGCGTCGGCCCCAACTCCCAGTTCGACTACGGGATCATCCGGGTCCGCAACGAGAACGGCTCCGGCACGTCGCTGGAGGAGACGGTCGGCGGCTCCGTCCCGATCTGGTTCAACGCCCCGCGCGAGCAGATCACCTCGGCCTTCTCCTACGGCTACCCGGCCGAGCGGCCGTTCGACGGCATGGAGCTCAACCACTGCGACTCCACCGTCCGGCCGGTCAGGCTCTCCTTCGACCAGGCCCGCCCGCCGATGTACGTGATCGGCTGCACCATGACCGGCGGGTCCAGCGGCGGCGGCTGGTTCATCACCAAGGACGGCAAGCCGAACCTGATCAGCGTCAACTCGATCGGCAACCGCAACCCGTCCGAGTACATGGCCGGCCCCTCGCTCCAGGACCAGGCGAAGCAGGCCTTCGACTACTTCTCCAAGAACGCCAAGTAGGACGCGCCCGGCCCCCGGGGACGACGACGGGCCCCGGCCTCCCACGAAGGGAGGCCGG
>NZ_JBHWUI010000164.1:0-18223 GCF_042737525.1 Kitasatospora sp. NPDC059973
GACCCCGACCCCCGTGCCCGGGGTCGGGGTCGGGCCGCCCGGACGTCAGGCCTTGCCGAGCACCTGACGCTGGCGGCCCAGCCCGTCGATCTCGATCTCCACGACGTCCCCGGCGGTCAGGAACGGGGTGCCCGGGTGGCCCAGGGTGACGCCGGCCGGAGTGCCGGTGACGATCACGTCGCCCGGCTCCAGCACCATGAACTGGCTGACGTACCGGACGATCTCCAGCACCGGGAAGATCATCTCGGCGGTGGAGCCGTCCTGCCGCAGCCCGCCGTTGACCCAGAGGCGCAGCCGCAGCCGCTGCGGGTCGGCGACCTCGTCCGCGGTGACCAGCCAGGGGCCGAGCGGCGTGAAGGTCTCCGCCGACTTGCCCTTGTCCCACTGGCCGCCGCGCTCCAGCTGGAAGGCCCGCTCGGTGACGTCGTTGGCGATCGTGTAGCCCGCGATCGCCTCCGCCGCCTCCCGGTGGCCGGCCAGGTACCGGGCGGTGCGGCCGATCACGATCGCCAGTTCGGCCTCGTAGTCGGTCTTCTCGCCGCCCCGGGGCACCAGCACCTCGTCGTACGGGCCGACCACGGTGTTGCTCGGCTTGAGGAAGATCACCGGCTCGTCCGGGATCGCCGCGCCGGCCTCGGCGGCGTGGTCCCGGTAGTTGAGCCCGATCCCGACCACCTTGCCCGGCCGGGTGACCGGAGCGCCGACCCGCTGCCCGGCGACGTCGGCCACCGGCAGCAGGCCGGCGGCCGCGTCGCGGGCCAGCGCGGCCGGATCGAGCCCGGCCAGGAAGGCGCCGTCGATGTCCCGGGCGCGCCCGGAGAGGTCGTACGCGGTGCCGTCGTGGCCCAGCGCGATCGGACGCTCGGCGCCCGGTGGTCCGACACGGAGGAGCTTCATCTGAGCCTCACCACCACTTTCGTCTCAGCTCGCCGGTACGGCCGCACACACCGCACCGAACTCTTGTTGCGAGGTATATCAACGGCCGCCGCCTGCGAACCAGACAGTCCAGCTCGGCGAATTCCTATCAATTCCCACAACCCGGAGCAGCACCGAATCAGGTGCCCGTACGGTTGACAGCCCCCGGCCCGGGCGACGGCCACCGGTCGGGCCGGTCGGCACGGGGCTCCACCACAGGGCTCCACCGTGGGCGGACGGGCCTCCGCCCGGGGTGAGCGCGCGAGTGGGCGGGCCGTCGCCGGTGGGTCGTCGGGCGACCGCCGGGGCGGGCGTCAGCTCTGCGCGGGGCCTCCGAGGAGCTGGTCCAGGGGTTGTGCCCGGGCCGGGCCGGGGCCGGCCTCGTCGCGCTCCCGCTCCCAGCGGTCGAGGTCGCGCAGGACGTCCGCGTGCGCCCTCGGCTCGCCGGACAGGGCCGGGGCCAGCTCGCGCAGCAGCGCGGCGGCGGCGCCCGGGCTGCCGGCGCGGGCCAGCCAGAGGGCGAGGTCGTGACAGGTGCGCAGGGTGCGGAGGTCGGCCGGGCCGAAGCTGCGGGCGAACCGCGGGATCAGCTCGGTCAGCATCCGCACGGCCTCCTCGGGCCGGCCCTCCACGCCGTACTCCCAGGCCCGGTCGGCCCGCTGCCGCAGCGCCTCGGGCAGCTCGGGCGGCGGGGCCGGGGCGGCCGGGGTGCTCCGGCCGACCGGGGTGCTCTGCCCGACCGGGGTGCTCTGCCCGACCGGGATCTCGCGCAGTCGGCGGCGCACCTCGGCGGCGTCGGCGGGCCGGTCGGCCGGGTCCTTGGCGAGCAGCCGGCCGATCAGGGCGGCGAGCGCCGGGTAGGGGGTGCGCACCGGCGGCGGCGGGTCGTTGAGGTGCTGGTACATCATGGTGACCGGCGATCCGGCGTTGAACGGGCGCTGTCCGGTGCAGAGTTCGAAGAGCACCACGCCGAGCGCGTAGAGGTCGGCCCGGCCGTCGATGGCGCCGCCGGCCCAGCACTCGGGAGCCAGGTACGGCGGGGTGCCGATGACCACACCGGTCGACGTGAGCCCGGTGCCCGACTGGGTGAGCAGCCGGGCGATGCCGAAGTCCAGCACCTTGGCCTCGCCGCTCTCGGCGATCATGATGTTCTCCGGCTTGATGTCCCGGTGCACCACGCCCGAGCGGTGGGCGGCGTCCAGCGCCTTGCAGACCTGCCGGGCCCACTTCAGCGCGAGCGCCGGGTCGGGCGTGCCCTCCTTGAGCACCGCGGACAGCGGGCGGCCGCGGACCAGCTCCATCACCAGGTAGTGGGTGGACCAGGCACCCTGCTGGACCCGGCCGTAGTCGTGCAACGTGACGATGTGCGGATTGGACAGGCTGCCGGCGGTCTTGGCCTCGCGGACGAACCGCGCGACCGCCTCCTCGTCGCTCGCCTTCTCCTCGGAGAGGACCTTGACCGCGACCGCCCGCCCGATGTTGTCGTCGTGGGCCGCCCAGACCACCCCGAAGCCGCCCCGGCCGAGCGTCCGGTCCAGCCGGTAGCGGCCGTCCAGAACCTCCCCAGCCCTCATGTCTCCCCCAACCCCCGGGTGCACCGGATACGAACAGCGTCCACCGTGACCGGGGCCACCATAGCGTCGGGGGAGGACATGGGGGTGAACGGGCTACGGCTTGGGCTTGGGCAGGCCGGGCGGGTTGATCTCGGAGGTCTGGACGGCCTCGCCGTCGAGCCCCCAGCGCTTCAGCGCCTGGCCGTAGGTGCCGTTCTTGATGATCTCGTTGATCGCCCCGTTCAGTGCCTGGACCAGCCCGTTGTCCTTCTTGGTGGTCGCCGCGATCTTCCCCAGGACGTCCGCGCCGCCGCCGGAGTAGGTGCCGACCACCTCGGTCTGACCGGTCTGCACGGCGTGGAAGGCCAAGCTCGGGTTGGGGCCGACGTAGGCGTCGATCCGGCCGGAGGAGAGCGCCAGGTAGTAGTCGGAAGAGCTCTGGAAGTACTTGATGTCGGCCGGCTTGAGGCCGTTCTTCACGTTCTCCTCGTTCCAGGAGATCAGCAGCTTCTCCTGGTTGGTGCCGGAGGAGACTGCGATCGTCTTGCCGGCCACGTCCTTGGGACCGGTGACCTTCCAGCCGGTGCCCTTCTTGGCCTCGAAGCCGAGGATGTCCAGCCGGTAGGTGGCGAAGTCGTACTTCTCCTTGCGGGCCTCGGTGACGGTGATGTTGGTCATGCCGACGTCGAACTTGCCGCTGTCCAGGCCCACGAAGACGTTCTCCCAGGAGACCGGGTTGAACTCGACCTTCAGGCCGAGGACGTCGCCGACCAGCGAGGCGAGGTCGGGCTCGACCCCGATGATGGTCTTGTCGTCGTTCGCGTAGAAGTCCAGCGGCGGCGTGGTACCAAGCGAGTTGGCGACCGTCAGCGTCCCTCTCTTTCTGACCTCCTCCGGAACCAGCGCCGCGATGGCGTCCACCTTCGCCGTCGTGATGCGGTTCTGATTTGGCGTCAGGTTCACCGTGGTGCCGTTGGGCGCGGTACTGCCCTTCGCGGGGGCGAGCTCTGCGGCGGCGTCCGTGGAACTGCCGCAGGCGGCGAGCGTGAGGGTGGCGGCGAGCGCGGCGGCGGCGGTCACGAGGGCGCGACGGGGTAGGGACATGGCGGAACTCCTGATGGCTGGAAGAGGGTCGGGGAGCGGGAGGGGGTCGGCGAGGGGAGGTCGGCGAGGGGGGTCAGAGGACCTTGGCGAGGAAGGCGCGGGTGCGCTCGTGCTGCGGATCGTCCAGGACGGCCTTCGGCGGGCCCTGCTCGACGACCACCCCGCCGTCCATGAAGACCACGGTGTCGGCGACCTCGCGGGCGAAGCCGATCTCGTGGGTCACCACGATCATGGTGGTGCCGGCCCGGGCGAGGTCCTTGATGACGTCCAGCACCTCGCCCACCAGCTCCGGGTCGAGCGCCGAGGTCGGCTCGTCGAAGAGCAGCACCTTCGGCTCCAGCGCCAGCGCCCGGGCGATCGCCACCCGCTGCTGCTGGCCGCCGGAGAGCTGGCGCGGGTAGGCGTCCGCCTTGTCGGCGAGGCCGACCCGCTCCAGCAGCGCCAACGCTGCCGCCCGGGCCTCGGCCTTGGGCCGGCGCAGCGCGCTGACCGGGGCCTCGATGATGTTCTCCACCACCGTGAGGTGCGGGAACAGGTTGAAGTTCTGGAACACGAAGCCGATGTTGGTGCGCTGGCGCAGGACGTCGCGCTCCCTGAGCTCGTGCAGCCGGTCGCCGGAGCGGCGGTAGCCGATCAGCTCGCCGTCGATCGCGACGAAGCCGCGGTCCAGCTTCTCCAGGTGGTTGATCGAGCGCAGCAGCGTCGACTTGCCGGAGCCGGAGGGGCCGAGCACCACCGTCACCGAGCCGGCCGGCACGTCGAGGTCGACGCCGCGCAGCACGGCGAGCGGGCCGAAGCTCTTGTGCAGGCCCCTGACCTGCACCATGGGTTCCACGACGGGGGTGGTCACGAGCGTCCTCCGGTAGCGGTCTCGACGGGGGTGCGGTCGGCCCGCAGGCCCTGGACGAAGGCCCGGGCCCGCTGCAGCGGGGTGGGCGGCGGGGTGCGTTCGGCGCCCCGGGCGAAGTAGCGCTCGACGTAGTACTGGCCGAGCGACAGCACCGTGGTCAGCAGCACGTACCAGACGGTGGCCACCATCAGCAGCGGCACCACCCGGCCGGTGCGGCCGTAGACGACCTGCACCTGGTAGAAGAGCTCGCCGATGGCCATCACGTAGACCACCGAGGTGCCCTTGAACAGCGAGATCACCTCGTTGGCGGCGGCCGGCAGGATGCCGCGCATGGCCTGCGGCAGCACGATCCGCCAGGCCTGGCGCCAGCGCGGCACGCCCAGCGCGGCGGCGGCCTCGCGCTGCCCGCCGTCGACCGCGATGATGCCGCCGCGGATGATCTCCGCGGCGAACGCGGCCTGGTGCAAGCCCAGCCCCAGCACGGCGGCGCCGAGCGCGCCCAGCACCCCCATCGTCTCGAACTCGGCGAAGGTCGGGCCGAACGGGATCCCGATGCCGAACCGCTTGTAGAGGTAGGAGAGGTTGAACCAGAAGACCAGCTGCACGATCAGCGGGATGGAGCGGAACGCCCAGACGTAGGCCCAGGCGATGGACTGCAGGATCGCGCTGCGCGACAGCCGCATCGCCGCCACCACCGCACCCAGCAGGAAGCCCAGCAGCGTTCCGTAGAAGGTGAGTTCGATGGTGCGGCCGACGGCGCGCAGGATGGTGTCGGCGGAGAAGTAGACCCGGAAGGTCGCCCAGTCCCAGCCGGGGTTGGTGGCCAGCCCGTGGGCGAACTGGAGCAGGACGACGACGGCGGCGAGGCCGGCCGCCCAGCGCCACGGGTGGCGGGCCCGGACGGTCCGCAGACCGGCCAGCTCGCCGAGGTCGACGCGCCCGGCCGGGGCGGCCGGCGCCTTGGTGGCGGTTCTTCCGGCCGGCGGACCGGCCTCGGTGGTGGTGATGCTCATGGGGGGATTCCTCCAACAGGCCCGGGGCCCGGACAGGGGGTCACACGTGCTCGGGCGGGCTGATCTGGGATTCCTTGATCGCCGAATCGACGACTCCCCACTTCTTGACGATCTTGTCGTACGTCCCGTCCTTGATCAGCTGGTTGACCGCCGCCTGGAAGGCCGGGGTGAGCGGGGAGCCCTTCTTGAACGCGAAGCCGACGTCCAGCCGGTGGAACTCGCCGAGGAACTTCGTCCCCGACGCCTCCTGGGACGCCTGGTAGCGCAGGCCGTTGATGGTCGACATCACGACGTCGATCCGCCCCTGCTGGAGGCCGGTCAGCGTGGCGCCGTTGTCACTGAACGCCTTCACCTCGAAGGGCTTCTTGCCGGCGTCGGCGCAGACGTTCTTCTTGGCGTTCAGCGTGGTCTCGAAGGTGGTGCCGGCGCCGGTGCCGATGACCAGCCCGCAGAGCTGCGCGAGGTCGGTGACCGGCTGGACGCTGGTGTTGTCCTTCTTGACCGCGAAGCCCTGGCCGTCGTCGATGTAGGTGACGAAGTCGATGGTCTTCAACCGGACGGCGGTGACCCCGAAGTTGCCGGTGCCGACGTCGTACTTGCCGCTGCCCAGCGCGGGCAGGATGGTCTCGAAGGCGGCCTCCTCGCGCTCCACGGTCAGGCCGAGCACCTTGGCCACCGCGTCGGTGAAGTCGATGTCCACCCCGGCCGCCTTCTTGGTGGCCTGGTCGGCGTAGAAGGCGGCGGGCGGCGAGGCGATCGCCGAGCCGAACTTCACCGTCCCGGCCTTGCGGACGTCCTCGGGCAGCAGGGCGGCCGCCGCGTCCGACTTGGCGACGCCGGAGACGAGGTCCTGCGCGGCGGCGTCGACCGCCGCCTGGCCGGCGCCCGGCTGGGCGGCGGTCTTCGGGTCCGAACCGCACGCGGCCAGGGCCAGGACCGGCAGCAGGGCGGTGGCCGCGAGCAGGCGGCGGCGGACGGTGGTGGTTCTCACGGGAGTTGGGCGCCTTTCGGGGTCGGTGCGTGATGGGGTCGCGCGGGGGCCTCGGCCCGCTCGCCGTCGGTGCGGGCCGGCAGGGACTTCTCGAACGCCAGCGGGCCGATCTCCAGCGGATCGGCGTCGACGTCGAACAGCGGGGTGTAGCCGGTCGCCAGGTAGAGCCCCCTGGCCTCGGGCTGGCGCGGGCCGGTGGTGAGGAAGATCCGGGTGTAGCCGACCGCCCGCGCGGCCCGCTCCAGCTCGGCCAGCACCCGGCTGGCCAGCCCCCGGCGGCGGTGCGCGGAATGCGTCCACATCCGCTTCACCTCGGCGGTCCGTTCGTCGTACCGCTTGTACGCACCGCCGGCCACCGGCTCGCCGTCCTCCAGCAGGAGCAGCAGTACGCCGGCCGGCTCCGCGAAGGCGTCCTTCGGGTACCGGCTCATCTCCTCCCGGGCATCCGGCCCGTAGCGGGTGACGTACTCGTGGGTGAGCTCCCGCAGCAGCGGCTCGACCAGGGGGTCGTCGATCGTCACCCGGCGGACCTCGGTCGCCAGGCTGGTGCCGCTCACGCCTGGACCGCGATCAGCTGGTGGCGGTCGCGCTCGGCCCGGGCCTCCCGCTCGGCCGCCCCGGCCGCCTTCGCGGCGTCCCGCCGGGCGACCTCCTCGCGCACCAGCGGGATGACGTACCGGCCGAAGTCGATCGCGTCGTCGAGCAGCGCGTAGCCGCGCGCGGAGAGGATGTCCACGCCGAGGTCGTAGTAGTCGAGCAGCGCCTGCGCGACCGTCTCCGGCGTGCCGACCAGGGCGTTGGAGTTGCCGGCCCCGCCGGTGGCGGCCGCGGTCGGGGTCCAGAGCGCGCGGTCGTAGCGCTCGCCGGCCGCGGCGATCTCCAGCAGCCGCTGCGACCCGGTGTTCTCCGGGGTCCGGGCCGCGGCCGCACCGCGCCGGACCAGCTCGCCGGACTCCTTGCGGGCCCGGATCGCGTCCACCGTCCGGTACGCCTTCTCCCAGGCCAGTTCCTCGGTCGGCGCGATGATCGGCCGGAAGGCGACCTGGATGCGCGGCACGTCCGTCCGGCCGGCGGCCCGCGCGGCCTCCTTGACCCGCTCGATCTGCTCGGCGGTCCGGGCCAGCGGTTCGCCCCAGAGGCAGTAGATGTCCGCCTCCGCCCCGCCGGCCGCGTAGGCGGCCTCCGAGGAGCCGCCGAAGGAGACGCCCGGGCGCGGGGCCTGGACGGGGAAGACGTCCGAGACGAAGTCGTTGAAGCGGTAGTACTCGCCCTCGTGGTCGAAGGCCTCCGTGCTGGTCCACGCCTTCTTGACGATCCCGATGTACTCACGGGTGCGGGCGTAGCGCTGGTCCTTGGTCAGGAAGTCGCCCTCCCGCTGCTGCTCGTGGTCGTTGCCGCCGGTGATGAAGTGGACGGTGAGCCGCCCGTCGCTGATCCGGTCCAGGGTGGCGAAGGTCTTCGCCGCGTAGGTCGGGTAGGAGACGTTCGGCCGGTGGGCCAGCAGGATCTGGAGCCGGTCGAGCCGGGCCGCGAGGAACGCCGCGGCCGCCGCCGGGTCGGGGGCGCCGGCGCCGTAGGCGAACAGCACGCGGTCCCAGCCGTTGTCCTCGTGGGCCCGGGCCAGCCGCAGGGTGTAGTCGCGGTCGAAGGCCGCCGTGGAGCGGGGGGTGGTCTCCGAACCATCACCGGTGGCGGCGATGCCGAGGAATTCGACGGGCATGGTGACTGACCTTTCGGGTCGTACGGAATCCGGCGGCTGCGGGTGGGCAGACCGGAACAGGCCGTGGCAGAGCCAGGCTTGGAGCGCGGAGCGAAGGAGGCCGGGCGGGGAGCGCGGAGCGAAGAGGGCCGAGCGGGAGGGCCGAGCGGAGCGCGCGGATCGACGGGCACGGGCACGTGACGGTGACGGCGACGGCGGAGCCGTCGACGTCGGCGGAAGGGCGACGGAGAACTGCCGGAGTGCAGTGGGGTACGGAAGGCTGAAGGCGGCAGCGTGCGCCTGAAACGGCCGTCCGTACGGGACTGGACGGCCTACCCGGCCCGCGACGGGGCACCGAGGGAGAGGTCTCCGCGAGGAGGGCCTCCGAGGGAGGAGGCTCCTAGGAGGACAGGGCCGGCTGGACGGCCCGCTGCCGGGTCAGCCGCGACACGCCGCGGACCACACCCGACCGAAGTCGATGTGGTCGCGGGTGACCAGGAGCTGCTCGGCGTACATGAGCACAAGTTGAGCAGTGAAGGATGCGCGGCGTCAACCACCGTCCATTACCGCTCTGTTGCGATCACTTGTCGCCGTGTGCCCCGGCGGCACCACCCTTGACAGCCCTCGTTCGCGCATGCGTACGATCAATGCGGAGAGCAGTGCGGAGCCGGTCGCGTTGAGGGACGCGAGCCGGCCCGACGGCCGTACGTGACCACCCCCGTACCTCCCGCCTGCCCGCAGCTTCCGCCTGGAGCCTCCTCATGGCCACCCCGCAGGACGTCCTTCCCGCGCCCTCCCTCACCGAGAACCCCGTGCCGGCTCCGGAGCCGCCCGCCGGCGCCGTCGTCGACCCCTCGGCCCGGCTCGTCGCCCGCCGCCGGCCCGGCCAGTGGGTCTCCGCCGCCGTCGCGCTGCTGCTGTTCGCGATGGCCCTCAGTTCGGTGATCCGCAACAAGGCCTTCCAATGGGACGTCGTCGCCGACTGGTTCACCGCCACCTCGGTCCTGAACGGCCTCACCCTGACCCTCTGGCTGACCGCCGTCACGCTCGGCCTCGGCTTCGTCCTCGGCACGGTGCTCGCCACCATGCGGCTCTCCACCAACCCGGTGCTGCGCACGCTGAGCTGGACGTACATCTGGATCTTCCGCTCCACCCCGGCGCTGGTGCAGCTGCTGCTCTTCTTCAACATCGGCGCGCTCTACCCGACGCTCGGCCTGGGCATCCCGTTCGGCCCGGAGTTCGTCACCGTCCGGACCGTCAACCTGTTCGGCCCCACCCTGACCGCAGTGGTCGGCCTGACCCTGCTGGAGGCCGCGTACGCCGCCGAGGTGGTGCGCGGCGGGATCCTCTCGGTCGACCGCGGCCAGCTGGAGGCCGCCTCGGCGCTCGGGCTGGGCCGGTGGCGGGTGCTGCGCCGGATCATCGTCCCGCAGGCGATGCGCTCGATCGTCCCCACCGCCGGGAACATGCTGATCAGCGCGCTCAAGGGCACCAGCATCATCAGCGTGCTGGCCGTCTCCGACCTGCTCTACTCGGTGCAGCTGGTCTACCTGCAGTCCTACCAGGTCATCCCGATGCTGATGGTCGCCACCATCTGGTACATCGTGATCACCACCGTGCTGTCCGTCGGCCAGTACTACGTCGAGCGGCACTACGCCAAGGGCGCCACCCGCGACGGCCTGCCGCCCACCCCGCTGCAGAAGGCCCGCGCGGCCTGGCGCCGGCTGCGCGCCGCCGCCGACGCCCCGGCCGGGGCCGACGCCGCGTCCGGCGCCAAGACCGCAGCCGGGGGGACGCGTTGACCACCCTGGTGATCGTCGGCGCCGGCCCGCGCGGCACCGGGCTGCTGGAGCGGATCGCCGCCAACGCGGCCGAACTCCTGCCCTCCGAGCGCCCGCTGGAGATCCACCTGGTCGACCCGCACCCGCCCGGCGCGGGCCGGATCTGGCGCTACGACCAGTCCCCGCTGCTCCGGATGAACTCGATGGCCGAGGACGTCACGATGTTCACCGACGAGCGGTCCACCATCGACGGACCGGTCCGCCCCGGGCCCTCGCTGGCCGAATGGGCCGCCCGGCAGACGGAGTTCGCGCCCTACCGGGAGGTCGAGGACCCGGCGGTCCGGGCCGAGCTGGGCACCCTGGCACCCACCGACTTCCCCACCCGCCGGGCCCAGAGCGCCTACCTGGACTGGGTGTTCCGCCGCGCCGTCGCCGACCTCCCGCCGCACATCACCGTCACCGTGCACCGGGACACCGTCCGCCGGGTCGAGGGCCCGGTGGACGGCCCGCAGCTGGTCCACCTCGGGGACCGGGTGCTCACCGCCGACCACGTCACCCTGACCCTCGGCCACCTCGACTCCGCCCCGCACCCCCGGTACGCCGCGGACGCCGGGTTCGCCGCCCGGCACGGCCGCTTCCACCTGCCGCCCGCCTTCTCCGCCGACGCCGACCTGAGCGGCATCGGCGCCGGCGAGCACGTCGTCCTGCGCGGCTTCGGGCTCGCCTTCGTCGACCTGGTCGCCCTGCTCACCGAAGGCCGGGGCGGCCGCTTCGAGGAGACGCCGGACGGCCCGGTCTACCGGCCCTCCGGCCGCGAGCCGGTGATCCACGTCGGCTCCCGGCGCGGGGTGCCCTACCACTCCAAGACCGGCTACCGGCTCCAGGGGCCGCCCGCCCCGCTCCCCCGCTACTTCGACGCGGCCGCCGTGGACGCCGTTCTCGCGCGCCCCGGACCGCTCGAACTGCGCCGCGACTTCTGGCCGTTGATGGCGAAGGACATCGGCTTCGGGCACTACCACGAACTGTTCCACGCCCACCCCGAACGCACCGCGCTCCCCTGGGCCGAGTTCCTCGCCGGCTACGACGCCCACGACTGGTACGCGCCCGAGCTCGCCCGGCTGATCGCCCGGGCCGTCCCCGACGAGGCCGACCGGCTGGACTTCGAACGGCTCGACTTCCCGCTGGCCGGCCTCGAACTCGGCTCCGCCGAGGAGCTCCAGCGCCATCTGCGCGGCTACATCGCCGAGGACGCCGACCGCCGCGCCGACCCGGCCCACAGCGCCGACCTCGGCGCCTTCCTCGCCCTGCTCTCGCTCTTCGGCCAACTGCCCCGCGTGCTGGCCTCCGGCCGGCTCACCGCCCGCTCGGTCGGCGAGGAGGTCGACGAGTGGTTCTTCGGCTACTTCAGCTACCTCGCCTCCGGCCCGCCCGGCTTCCGGCTGCGCCAGCTGCTCGCGCTCTCCGAGGCGGGCGTGGTCCGCTTCCTGGGCGCGGGCGTCCGGGTCGACCGGGACGAGGCGACCGGCACCTGGCGGGCGTCCGGCAGCACCGTGCCCGGGCACCGCGTCGAGGCCACCGCGCTGATCGAGGCGTACCTGCCCAAGCACGCGCTGGCCCGTACCCGGGACCCGGTCCTGCGGGACCTGCACCGCGCCGGGCGGATCGTGGAGGAGGTGGTCAGCGACGAGGAGCACACCCACCGCTCCGGGCTGCTCACCATCCGGCCCGGGGACAGCCGGGTCCTGGACCCGGCCCTGGACGGCGGGCCGCACCCGCGGCGCACCGCCCTCGGCCCGCACACCAGTCTGCGCGCGGCGGCCGCCTTCGCCCGGCCGCGCACCGACTCCCCGGGCTTCCGCCAGAACGACGCCGCCGCCCGGGCCATCCTGCGGGCCCTGGCGGCCGTCCCGGCGGCGGGCGGGCGGCCCACCGGGCGGCCCACCGCGCCGCTCGCGGCCCGCGTGGTCGGCCCGGGGCCCCGCCCGGCCGGCTCGGGGCCCGAGCAGCTCCTCGACCAGGTCCTCGGCGGTGACGTGGTCCGGAGCTGACACGATCCAGCCCCCGGTCGACGTGATGCCGGTCCCGCGCTCCAGCGCGGTCAGGCAGGCACCGGCCTCCTGGCCCGAGGCGACGTCCCGGGCCAGGAGGGCGCCGGATCGGCACCGCGGCCCCGGGCGGGGCACTCCTGGCCCGGCGGGCCGCCCGGGGCCCCGGCGCGCGGGCAGGCCCCGGCGCGCGGGCAGCGCCGGCCGCTGCTGGTAGGCAGGCCGACAGGGTCGTGCCGGGCCCGCGCGGTGGCCGGTCACCCGCGCCCCCGCCTCTCGAAGCGGCCGCACCCCGTCGACGCACCGTGCGGGGTCGGCCGGGACCGGTACCGGGATGGCCCGGACGACTCGAACGGGTGGAAGGATGGACGGCGGGCCACGCGACGGAGCGGCGGCCGGACGAGCACAGCCGAGGAGCGCAGTCATGGCCAAACCGGCCCCGCAGAGCGATCCCGCGCAGGACGCCCCCGTGGTGTCCGCGCCCCAGCACGCCGCGGCCGGACTGCCGGCGGTCGGCCACAGTCTCCGGATGGCCACCGAGCAGATGGGTGCCCGGCGCACCCTCGCCACCCTGCGCAAGGTCAACCAGCCGGACGGCTTCGACTGCCCCGGCTGCGCCTGGCCCGAGCCCGGGAAGACGCACACCGCCGAGTTCTGCGAGAACGGCGCGAAGGCCGTCGCCGAGGAGGCCACCGAGCGCCGGATCCGCGCCGAGTTCTTCGCCGCCCACCCGGTGGCCGAGCTGGCCGAACGCTCCGGCTACTGGCTCGGCCAGCAGGGCCGCCTCACCCAGCCGATGCTGCTGGACGAGGGCGCCACCCACTACACGCCGATCGCCTGGGACGACGCCTTCGCGCTGATCGCCGAGGAGCTGCGCGCCCTGGACACCCCGGACGGCGCGGCCTTCTACACCTCCGGCCGGACCAGCAACGAGGCCGCCTTCGCCTACCAGCTGTTCGCCCGCCGGCTGGGCACCAACAACCTGCCGGACTGCTCCAACATGTGCCACGAGTCCTCCGGCTCGGCGCTCACCGAGACGCTCGGCGTCGGCAAGGGCAGCGTCAGCCTCAAGGACCTCTACCAGGCCGACCTGATCATCGTGGCGGGCCAGAACCCGGGCACCAACCACCCGCGGATGCTCTCCGCCCTGGAGCGGGCCAAGCGCGCGGGTGCCACCGTCGTCAGCGTCAACCCGCTGCCCGAGGCCGGCCTCGAACGGTTCAAGAACCCGCAGAACGCCCGCGGCCTGGCCGGCCACGGCACCAAGCTGACCGACCTCTTCCTGCAGATCCGGCTCGGCGGCGACCTCGCCCTGTTCCGCGCGCTCAACCAGCTCGTCCTCGACGCGGACGGCGGCGTCGACGAGGAGTTCGTCGCGCGGCACTGCCACGGCTTCGAGGAGTTCGCCGCCGAGGCCCGGCAGACCCGGCGCGAGGAGGTGCTCGCCGCCACCGGCCTGCCGTGGGAGCAGATCGAGGAGCTGGGCCGCCTGGTGCTCTCCTCCCGGAAGATCATCGTCTGCTGGGCGATGGGCCTCACCCAGCACAAGCACGCCGTGCCGACCATCCGCGAGGTGGTCAACTTCCTGCTGCTGCGCGGCAACGTCGGCCGCCCGGGCGCCGGGGTCTGCCCGGTGCGCGGACACAGCAACGTCCAGGGCGACCGGACGATGGGCATCTTCGAGCGGCCCTCGGCGGCCTTCCTGGACGCGCTGGGCGGCGAGTTCGGCTTCGAGCCGCCGCGGGCGCACGGCTACGACTCGGTGGACACCATCCGCGCGATGCGCGACGGCCGGGTGAAGGTGTTCTTCGCGATGGGCGGCAACTTCGTCGCCGCCACCCCGGACACCGAGGTCACCGAGGCGGCGATGCGCCGCTGCCGGCTCACCGTGCACGTCTCCACCAAGCTCAACCGCTCCCACGTGGTGACCGGGGCCCGGGCGCTGATCCTGCCCACCCTCGGCCGCACCGACCGGGACGTCACCGCCAGTGGCGCGCAGTTCGTCAGCGTCGAGGACTCGATGGGCCAGGTGCACTCCTCGCGCGGCGGCCTGCGCCCGCCGGCGCCGGGGCTGCTCTCCGAGGTGGCGATCGTCTGCCGGCTGGCCCGCGCGGCGCTCGGCCCCCGGGACGACGTCCCGTGGGAGGACTTCGCCGACGACTACGACACCCTGCGGGACCGGATCGCCCGGGTGGTGCCGGGCTTCGACGGCTTCAACGACAAGGTCCGCCGGCCCGGCGGGTTCACCCTGCCGCACGGCCCGCGCGACTCCCGGACCTTCCCGACCGCGACCGGGCTGGCCAACTTCACGGTCAACCCGCTCACCGCGCCCGAGGTCCCGCCGGGCCGGCTGCTGCTGCAGACGCTCCGTTCGCACGACCAGTACAACACCACGATCTACGGCCTGGACGACCGCTACCGCGGCATCACCGGCGGCCGCCGGGTCGTGCTGGTCAACCCCGTCGACGCCGCCGAGCTGGGCCTGACCGAGGGCGGGTACGTCGATCTGGTCGGCGAGTGGAAGGACGGCGTGGAGCGGCGCGCCCCGCACTTCAAGGTGGTCCACTACCCGGTGGCCCGCGGCGGCGCGGCGGCGTACTACCCGGAGACCAACGTGCTGGTGCCGCTGGACTCCACCGCGGACATCAGCAACACCCCGACCTCCAAGGCCGTGCTGATCCGCTTCGAGCCGGACAGCGGCGCGAGCTGAACCGGCCGACGGCCCGGGGCTCCCCGGGCCGTCGGGCCGTCGGGCTCCCCGGGCCGTCGAGCCGTCGGGCCGAGCTAGTGCTGGCCCGCCGGCAGCGGGGTGGCCGAGGTGGAGCCCGGGGCCGAGGCGGTGGCCGAACCGGTACCGGTGCCGCTGGGCGAGCCCGCGGGAGTCCCGGCCGGCGTCCCGGTGGGGGTGCCCGTCGGGGTCCCGGTCGGCGTCCCCGTGGGCGTCCCGGTCGGCGTGCCCGTCGGGGTCCCGGTCGGCGTCCCCGTCGGAGTACCGGTGGGCGTGCCCGTCGGCGTCCCCGTGGGCGTCCCGGTCGGCGTGCCCGTCGGGGTGCCGGTCGGCGTCCCCGGGTCGGTCGGTGTGCCGGTGCCGGGCTGCGGGGTGCCGGGCGTCGGCGTCCCCGGGGTGGGCGTACCGGGCGCGGTCGGCGTGCCGGGCGCGGGGTTCGCCGCGTTCGGGTCGACCGGCACCTGGTTGGCCGGGCTCGGGGCGATCGGGGTGACGCTGTCCCAGCCCGCCGGGAGGTCCGGCACCTTCCAGGCGCCGCCCGCCTCGTCCGAGGCGGTCTCCGGGTCGGGGCGGACGGCACCGAGGATCGGCATCGAGCCGATCGGCGACACCTTGATCACGGCGCCCGGGCGGGGCGCCTGGACGACCAGCCCGCCGCCGATGTAGAGCGCGACATGGGTGGCGCCCTCGAAGTAGATGACCAGGTCACCGGGGCGCAGCTGGTTCAGCGCGACGTGCTGGAGCTGGGCCCACTGCTCCTGGCTGGTGCGCGGGATCGGCTTGCCGGCGTGCAGCCAGGCCTGCGAGGTGAGGCCGGAGCAGTCGAAGACGTCCGGGCCGGCGCCGCCCCACACGTAGGGCTTGTTGAGCTGCGCCAGTGCGTACGCGACGGCGGCGCGGCCGGCCAGCGACGGGGTGCGCTCGCCCTTGCCGAGGGCACCGGAGGCGAGGAAGGCCAGCTGGGCCTCGTCGGCCTTGGCCTTCTCCAGCTGCTCCAGCTCGGTGCGCTGGGCACCGGTGAGCGAGGAGACCAGCTGCTCGACGGCGGCCAGGTCGGTGGCGAGCTTGGCCTTGGCCGCGTCCTGCTGGGCGACCAGTGCCTGGGAGTTCTTCAGCGCCTCCTCGCTCTGCTTCTGCAGGCCGGTGAGCGCTTCGCGGTCGAGCTTGAGCCGGTCCAGGAACTCGGACTGCGAACGGCTCGCGGCGGAGAGCAGTTCGGCGATGGTGACGGCCTCGTACGGGTCCTGGGAGAGCAGCAGTTCGGCGTAGGCCGAGGTGGCGCCGTTGCGGTACTGGGCGGCGGCGAGCTGGGCGGCCACGTCGGTACCGGCGTCCACGAGCTTCTGCTGACGGTCCAGCCGGTCGCCCAGGTCGGTGACGGTGGCCTGCTGCTCGGCGACCTTGGTGACGGCGGCGTTGAACTGCTCGGTGGCGGCCTCCGCCCCCGTGTACAACTCGTGCAGCCGGTCGAGCAGCGGCCCGAGGGTGGCCTTGGCCTCCGCGAGCGGGTCCGCGCCGGGCACCGCGGCCGGGGCGGTGATGCCCGGGTTGCCCGGGTCCGGCGCCGCGTAGGCGGCCTGGGCGGCCAGCGGCAGCGCCAGCGCGGCGGCCGCCAGGACGGCTCCGCAGCGCAGGGCGGCCCGCACCCACGGTCGTGTTCCCGCTGTCTCCGTGCGCTGTGCGGCCCCGCCCATGGATTCGTTCCTCCCCGCCCCTGCCGATCCCCGGGATGCCCGGATCCTCGCCGATCCTGTCATGGGTCTCCCGGCAGAAACAGACCGCACCCGTACGGCCGGATGAATTCTTCGGTCGGTTGTGAGACAGGTCTCAGCAAACCGGAGCGAACCAGGACGTTCTGCGCCAATGCCCAGTTCAGCGGGCCCGGGGACACCTCCTGGCAAGGTCATGGCAACCCCTTGGACACGTCCGGAACCACGCGGCCCGTCTCAGTTCACCTTCCGTTCACCGAGGCTCCCTACCGTCGCGATCGACACCAACGTCAGTGCGACAACTACGACGATTGTTTGGGTATGGAACACATCTCGTTCCTGGTGGCCGTTGTGATCATCACGGCGCTCGCCTTCGACTTCACCAACGGGTTCCACGACACCGCCAACGCGATGGCCACCTCCATCGCCACCGGAGCCCTTCGACCCAAGGTCGCGGTCACCATCGCGGCCGTCCTCAACTTCGCCGGGGCGTTCCTCTCGGTGAAGGTCGCCACCACCATCTCCGGCGGCATCGTCAACGAGAAGGCCGGGATCCATCCGGAGATCATCTTCGCCGCACTGGTCGGCGCGATCCTCTGGAACCTGATCACCTGGCTGAGAGGCCTTCCGTCCAGTTCGTCGCACGCGCTCTACGGCGGCCTGATCGGCGCCACCGTGGTCGGCGTCGGTCTCAACGGCGTCAACTTCGACACCGTGGTCACCAAGATCCTCATCCCGGCGATCGCGTCCCCGCTGGTCGCGGGCCTGGCCTCGTGGGGCGCCACGAAGCTGGCGTACGCGATCACCCGCAAGAGCGACGGCGCCACCGTCACCAAGGGCTTCAAGACCGGCCAGGTGTTCTCCTCCTCGCTGATCTCGCTGGCCCACGGCACCAACGACGCCCAGAAGACGATGGGCATCATCACCCTGACCCTGGTCTCGGTCGGCGCCCTGCCGACCGGCGCGCTGCCCCCCACCTGGGTGATCGTCTCGGCCGGCGCGGCGATCGCGCTCGGCACCTACATGGGCGGCTGGCGGATCATCCGCTCGATGGGCAAGGGCCTGGCGGACATCCAGGCGCCGCAGGGCTTCGCCTCCGAGTCCGCCGCCGCGACCGTCATCCTGACCTCCTCGCACATGGGCTTCGGCCTCTCCACCACCCAGGTCTGCTCCGGCGGCATCATGGGCGCCGGCCTCGGCGGCCCGAAGGGCGAGCTGCGCTGGAGCCTGGTGCGCCGCATGGTCTACACCTGGGGCCTGACCCTGCCCGCCGCCGCCACGGTGGCCGGCCTCGCGGCCCTCGTGGTCGAGCAGGGCACCTGGGGCGTGGTCCTGGTGGGCGCCGTCCTGGTCGCCGGCTCGGGCGCGATGTGGCTGATCTCCCGCCGCCAGCCGGTCCACGCGGACAACGTCAACGAGGCCGGCGACATCACCCCGGTCGAGATCACCCCGACCGCCGCGGCCGGCACCCCCACCACTCCCGCCTCGACCACGGTCGCGGCCTGAGCGCCGACGGCTGAGGAGCACACACCATGCACATCAAGTGGAACGCCCTGGCCCAGACCGCCGGCTTCAGCTTCGGCATCACCGTCGCGGTGGTCACCGTCTTCGCGCTGGGCATCCTGGCCCTCTCCCGCCGTGAGGCCGCGCTGACCGCGCAGCGCTCGGCAGCCGGCTCCGACGCCCCGGCCGGCGGCGGCCGACTGGCCCTGGCCGGTGCCTACACCTGCTTCGCGGTCTGCGGCGCCGCCGTCCTCTACGGCCTGTCCCTGATCGCCGGCCACTGACGCACGGAGTACGGCGAAGGCCGGGGAGCGGTGGTCCGCTCCCCGGCC